>JAGQHR010000239.1 GCA_020431745.1 Candidatus Eiseniibacteriota bacterium | reverse complement strand
GGCAGATCCGCCCGGCCGTCTTCGCTGTGATCCCCGGCGCGATCGACGAGCTGATGCAGCACGGGAGCCCAACGCTGGAGCAGACGACGTCCTTCGGCGGAGGTGGATTCCCACTCGGGAACCGTCCGAGGAGCGTCTCGCTCCGGTGAGGTGGATGCCAACGCGACCCCGTCCGTTCCGGTGATCGTCAGCACGGCCGCCGCGAGGAGGGGGCGAATCCGAATCCCGACACGATGCGGTACCATGCCCGCAGGCCACGAGACCGTTCCTGGAGATCCACCCACCGATGCCGAACCCCGATTCCCCGGATCACGAACCTCTCCGCATCGTGCGCGCACGTGGGGCCGACGTCGACGAGCTGGTGCGTGTCGCCGTGTCATCCAAAGGAGTCTGGGGATATGACGCCTCCTGGCTCGCGCGATTCCGCGAGACGTTCGGGCTCACTCCATCCCAAGTGGAGGCAGGCTCATTCTATTGCATCCGGAGGGAAGGCGGAATCGGAGGCTGGTACTCGGTGAGGATGCGGGACGGAATCGCGATGCTCGACGATCTGTGGATCGCGCCTCCCTCGGTCGGACGCGGCTGGGGACGTCTGCTCTTCGAACACGCCTGCGCCCGGGCGCTCGCCCTGGGAGCGCAGCGGCTGGTGTGGGAGGCGGATCCGAACGCGGTTCCGTTCTATCGGCACATGGGAGGCACGGTCACGGGAGAGGTCGATGGCGGGATGGGGCGGATGATCCCGACGATGGCGCTGGATCTGACGGAGGAACTCGACGTCTAGCCGGTGGCGTGGAGCACCGCACAGAGCACCGCCGGGAGCACCGGCGCGGAGGCGAGGTCCCCCGCACTCTCTTGCCGTGCACGCAGGCCAGCTCGACTCGCCGATCGTTCAGCGTCCGATGTAGCCGACGCTGCGCAGCCGCTCGCGTTCTTCCGGGGTCAGGACCGGTTCCGGGACGACCTCGGGCGCGCCGCGACCGCGGATCCATGCGCGCAGCTCGACCGAGAGCCGCTGCGAGGTGGAGTCCGCCGGATCGAACCGATCGTGGAGCTCGCCGGGATCCTCTCGGATGTCGAACAGCTGGAAGCCGGTATCGACCGGGACGCCGAATCGGTTGGCGCCGCCGGTGTCGCGCGTGTGGATGAGCTTGTGGCGAGGTGTGCGCAGGCTCGCCCGGACCACGAAGCGTCCGATCTCCGCGAAGGAACGATTGGGCCAATCGTCGACGTCCGACGAACCAGAGGTCGCCCGGCCGTCCCGCGCGCCTCCGGCCGCATCCTCGAGCAACGGCTGGAGCGCTCGGCCCTGGTACGACGCCGGCAGGTCGATGCCGGCGAAGGCGAGCAGGGTCGGCGCGAGATCGATGCTCTCCACGATCTCCTTCCGCCGCCCCGGCGGCGCTTCGGTCATGCGCGGCGGAACAGAGATCAGGAGCGGCACGCGGAGCACGTCGTCATAGAGGGTCCATTGGTGGCCTTCCATCGATCCGTGCTCCCCGAACTCCTCGCCGTGATCCGAGGTCACGGCGACGACTGCGTTCTCCAACAGACCCAGCGTCCGGAGCCTTCCGAACAGCCGACCGACTTCGCGATCGGTGTACCGGATCTCGCCGTCATAGAGGGCGGTCGCCCGCGTGATGAGAGATTCGGGGATCGTCGTCGTCCCGTGCAGGCCCGCGATGTAAGGCTCGAGCGCGCGATAGGTGCCGTCCTCCGTCGACTCGAGGGTCGGATCGAAGCGCCGGGCGTCCTCGAGCGGCGGGTCGTAGTCCATGTGCGGATCGAAGAAGTGCACGAAGAGGAAGAACGGCGTCTCGTCCGGCCGACCGTCTGCCGCATACGCGTCGGCCCAGGCGAGCACCGAATCGACCACGGCGTGGGCCCGGGTCGAGTGCTTCGAGGATCGATCGCGCAGTCGGGGGGGCGGCAGCAGCTCGTGATACCGGTCGAATCCGCGGGCGAAGCCGAACTTCGCCGCCAGGTAGATCCAGCTCACGAACCCGACCGTGCGATAGCCGCCGGCTTGGAGCGACTCCGCGAGCAACGGAAGTGTCTCCGGGATCGATCGTCGTTCGGTGTCCACCTGATGCACCAGGGGATAGGTCGAGGTCATCATCGAGACATGCGAGGGCAGCGTCCACGACGCTTGGACGAAGGCGTTCTCGAACGTGACGGCCTGGGTGGCCAGGGAATCGAGCGTCGGCGAGGTGTCTCGGCCGTATCCGTAGAGTCCCAGGTGATCGCGGCGGAGGGTGTCGATGGAGATGAAGACGAGATCGGGGCGGCGGAGCGGCGCGGGGGTGCGCTCCCTGGCGCAGGCGAAGCCGCTGCCCAGACCGCCGAGCGCGAGGAGTGCCACGCAGGCGAACGGGATCGCACGGCGCGCCGTGACTTCTCCGCCCCTGCGGCCACGCCGTCCCTCAGGAGTCGCGTGGCGAGATGCCTGCGCGTTCACGAAGCCGGAACCGGGCCGTGCGTGCCGGTTCATGCGCCCGGCTGGGGAGCTCCGCCGGGACGGTCCGTGGTCGGTGCCGCCTGCTTGTTGGGAGTGGCGAGCGTCTTTTTGATTTGATACTCCGCGAAGAGCTGCCCCCAGCTCGTGCCCCGCTTCCAATCCTCGAAGACCTTCTGATCCTTGGCCGGCCACCGGTAATAGTCGTGGTAGACCTCACTCCCGAGGATGAACGCGTTGACCAGCGGTGTGCGGAAGAAGAAGTTCTGCATCGCCTTGAGCGGACTGAACCAGAGCAGCCGTCCGACGCGGGCCGCTCCGTTGGCCCCGACCTCGAAGCCCCAGGACTCGTGCGAGACGTCGTCCCCCACCACTTCGACGTCGAAGAGATCCCCGCAGCCCAGCCCGTCCTCGTGGGCGCAGCGGATGAAATCCAACGACAGTGGATCGAAGCCCATCATCTTCGCGGCCACGGCGTCGATCGCGACCTGATCCGCGGACGCCAGCATGTAGTCCTTGATGACCGGGAACATCGTCCGCGGCCCGGGACCGTTGCCCGCCGTCGTACCGTCCATGACGGCGAAGATGCCCGCGTGAATCTCCTTTTGGATCGCGAGCAGATCCACCAAGGTCTCGTGGATCCAGGTGTGCGTGTAGTGCCGCTTCGTATTGAGCAACCCCCCGAACGCGTTCTTCATCGCACCGGTGGTCGTGGTGTAGATGTGACACTTCATGGTGGGGAGGTGGATGATGTTCTTGCCCACGAAGTAGTCGGGCACGTAGATCCCCTCGGGGAAGATCTTGTCGAGCACCCGCATCCGCGCCTTCGGCTTGATCTCGATCCACTTCATGTCCTCGTCCTTGAAGTTGTAGAGGACGGGGATGTCGTACGCGCGGAAGATCGGCACGTACTGGTTGAGATCCTCTCCCTTGAACGCATTGGTCACGACGGTCTTGTTCTGGACGCACGTGACGTCGTCGTACCCGGCGTCGTAGAGGGCCCGCACCGTGCCTTCCATCTGCCAGGGGGTCGTGTTCGCCCCGGGGAAGGGGAAATGCCAGGAGATGTTGTCCTTGAGGATGGTCGTGGCCGAGGGGTCGAGGGCATCCCGGAACCCAGCCATTTCCATGAGCTCTCCGGTCTGCTCCAAGATTCTCTCCGGCTGCACCTTGAGCACTGCGACGCGGGACTTGGACATCACGCCTCCTCCTCTGGGGCTCGGTTTTCAGAACATCCGCGGAGTATATCGACATCCGATCGTGCAGGTACAGGTCCGAGGATCGACGGGCCCAGGTTGGCGGATTCGGGCCGGAAAGCGTTCGGTGCGACCGGACGTCCGGCAGAGGCGTCCGGGCGCATCGCGAACGAGGGAAGACGAGACGAGCGGGCCGCCCTCAGGAGCCGGCGTGCTCGTGCAGCGCGAACATCGCGCCCTGCGGATCCATGCACTGGGCGACGAGATCGCCACCCGGTACTTCCTGCGGTCCATGGATCACCTGGCCGCCGAGCTTCTGGACGTTGTCCAGCGACTGCCGAATGTCCGCGACGGTGATGTAGTAGAGCCAGCAGGAGACGGGGACGTTCGGGGGCCGACGCATCATGCCACCGAAGGTCCGCTCACCGCGCCCGTACATTTGGTACGTGCCCATTTCCGGTCCCATGTCCATCGCCTGGGTCTTGTTCCAGCCGAACAAGGCCTCGTAGAACTTCAGCCCGGCCTCGAGATCCGAAGTCAGCAGCTCGTGCCAAGAGATGAACCCGGGACCGCTGGCCGGGGCCGGGGCGTCACCGTTCGGTTGGAACATCGCGATCAGCGCACCCTGGGGATCGGTGAAGATCGCGAACTTGCCCACGGTGGGGATGTCCGTCGGGGGAACCTTGGCGTCTCCGCCCAGCGATTTCATCTTCTCGAACGAGGCGTCGAGATCGGAAGTGGCGACGTACGCGATCCAGAGAGAGGGCGCGCCCGCTTTCTCGGCCTCCTCGGGGAGCTGCATCAGGCCCCCGATCGTCGTGCCTCCAGCCTTGAACATCTTGTATTCGGCCGGTCCGTCCCAGGTCTCGGTTTCCCAGCCGATCAGCTTGGTGTAGAAAGCTTCTGCACCTGCTGGGTCTTTGGACATCAGGTCGTACCAGACAAAGTTCCCGTTGTAGTCCGACATCGCGACGTCTCCTTGCGTCCAGTGGGTTTGCGATCCGCCCGGCGAGCTTGGTCCGAACGGGAAGCGTACTGGAACGCGCGAGGACGGGCCAAGCGCGGGCCGCGCTCGAGAGAGGCGGCGTCTCCGAATCGGCTGCGGAGCCCGAGGGGGCGCCCTCGGCGCCGACCCGGGGAAGGATGTCGAGCGGCTGGGGACTTCCCCGACCCGAATGCGGCGTCGGAAGAAACCCTGAGCGACTTGGCAACGTAGGCGGAGGCGGCACCGCGACGAGTGTGGTTCCGTCGTTGGGGCCCCAGGTCAGGAGTGGAAGATCGTGATTATTCGCAATCAGAATAATACCCTACGCCGGATGCGGCCCGGACCGCTCCCCGCAGTTCTCCTGTTGGCGCTGGGGTCGCTCACGATCCTCATGCTGCCGATCCCGGAAGCGAAGGCGAAGGGACCTCGTCTGGCAGCGCTCGAAGAGATCGAACGGCAGGGTTTGCGGCGCGCGATGTTCGTCCTCGACCGTCCGACCGAGATCGAGATCGTCGCCGAGGGGGCGGGGGACCGGCGCGGGGACGAGTTCCTCGCGCAGGGCTGGATTCTCGACCTGAAGTCCCGACAGCCGGTCTGGGTTCAGCAGGATGCCCACAACGAGCGCGATCGGGACAACGACAACTGGCGGGCGACCGAGCGCCTGGAGCTGCCGGCCGGCACGTATGGCGTGTTCTTTGCCGCCTTCAACGGGTTCCTTCCCATCGACGCCCGCTTCAAGGTGCTGGGCTTCACGATCGGTGGTTTCGAATCGAAGCTGGGTCGCATGCACGATTGGGACGACTTCGGGGATCCCGACGAGTGGGGGATCTGGGTCTATGCGACCGACCCGGGCCTCGTCCCGGCGCCGGTGCCGGCGCAGCCGCCGACGGCCTATCCGGATGCAGTGGTGCGGGAGATCGGGCTCGGCGACGGAGAGTACCGTCAGGTGCAGCTGGATCTGGACCGCGACGTGGAGTTCCGACTGCGCGCCACCGGCGAGAATCTGCGCGGGAACGAGACCTTCGCGGACGACGCCTGGATCGTGGATCGCAGGTCCTGGGATCGGATCTGGAAGCTCGACCGGCAACGGACCGCGGCTGCGGGGGGAGCCGAAAAGAACCGGGTCTTCGACGAGCGGGTGCAGCTCTCCAAGGGTGGCTACCTGATCTCGGTCGTGACCAATGGAAGCCATGCCACCGGGAGCTGGGATGCGATGCCTCCGTGGGATCCCGATTCCTGGGGATTGGTCATGGAGCTGATCGATGC
>JAGQHR010000023.1 GCA_020431745.1 Candidatus Eiseniibacteriota bacterium | reverse complement strand
CGGTCACAACGATGAAGAAGCTACTGGGTGCGCTGGCTGCCATCGCGCTCTGCTCGACGATCGCGGCGGCGGAAGTGCCCGATGAGGCCAACTGCACGGTCTCGCCGGCCGACGCCTTGAACGGTCTGGTGTTCAGCCCGCTGAACCCGACGCCGGCTCCGGCGTCGATCAATACCATCACCGTGCGCAACAGCGCGAACGTGCCGATCAACAACGCGACCGTCGTGATTTCCGTCGGCGCGAACACGACGCTCTGTGGTGCGACGGTTCTGACGGGCGTGACCAATGCTTCCGGCCAGGTCGTTCTGACCCTGGGCGGCGGTGGTTGCGCGCACAACGTGGCCAACTATGGTCTCGTCAGCGCCAACGGTGTGACGATTCGTCGGTACTCGAACTGCAAGAGCCCGGACTACGACGGTGCCTCCGGCAACCTCGCGGTCGGTCTCGCGGACCTCACTCAGTTCTCGAGCGAGTTCCTCGACAACGCGCCGAACGAGTGCCACGACTATGACAACAACGCGAACACGGGTCTCGAGGACGTCATCATCTTCGGTACCCCGTTCACGAGCGCGGCGTCTTGTGCTCCGTAACAACGCCTGAGACTGCTCGTAAGTAGCTCGGGTCTCGTTCGGAGACTTGATGTGATGTATGAGTCGTTTCAGCCTCCAACGGTCTGGAAATCCTCAAATCGGGTGGTGTGGTGGATGGGGGATCGTCTCACCGAGGGACGGTTCGAAATTCTGCAGACTTTCGACATCAAGCTTGACAGATTGTCAAGGAGGTTCGAAGCAATGAAGAAAGCTCTACTGGCAGTTGCGGCCCTGACCTGTATGGGTACAGCCGCGTTTGCCGGCCCGAACGCGGGGGGAACGCTGATCCTCGCGCTCTCCGAGGGCACGGTCTACAGCCCCGACATCAACTACTGCGGTGCCGGGACTGCGGGTTCGTGCGATCAGGCGGTCGCTCGTGCTGACGGTACCAGCGCGGACGCTCTCGCGGTGATCAACTGTCTGGCTGCCTTCCCGGGTGCCGGACGCCTCGCCGGCGTCGCTTTCGGCGTCTACTACGATCCCAATGCCGTCGTCGTGGGCGACTACGGTGGTTGCGGTGACTTCGAGCTGCCGGACGGCGACTGGCCGGCCGACGGTTCCGGTACGGCTGTGACCTGGGGCGCTGCCCAGACGACGTCGCTGGTCGACGTGTACTGGTTCGCGGCCTACGGTTACGACGGCTACACGCTGTCCGTTGGTGCCCACCCGACCCAGGGTGGAAACTTCGCGGACGACGACGTTCCGTCGACCCTCGATCCGATCGCCGGCTTCGGCGTCTTCGGCTTCGGGATGGACGGCGACGCTCCGTGCCCGGCCACGCCGGAGCCTGAGGCTTGCTGCCTCCAGGACGGTAGCTGCATCATGGTCCTCGCGGGCGACTGCGAGGCTCAGGGTGGCACGGCGCAGGGTCCTGGCTCGGTCTGTACGCCTGACCTCTGTGCGCTTCCGACCGGTGCTTGCTGTCTGCCTGACTTCACCTGCATCGAGATCGATGCGGCTGGTTGCGCCGACCGCGGTGGTGACTACCAGGGTGACGGCGTTGCTTGTACGCCGGACCTCTGCACCCCCGTTCCGGTCATCAATGGCAGCTGGGGCGCTCTGAAGAGCAACTACCGGTAAGGTTCGCCTTTCCGATAGCAGCCTCTTGAAAGAGGGGGAGAGCGAAAGCTCTTCCCCTTTTTCGTGCCCGCGAAAAGCGCGGCATCATCCGATGCTTTCGCGCCCGGCATTGCCCTGGGTGTTGACCATGTCGTCGTCCTGCCGGTATGATTGAAAGAGGCCGCCGACCCGCGCGGCCTTTCGTTTCGTCCCCTCGACTCTCCGACAGTGACCGGACCAGATCTGGCAGGTCGGATCCCAGCTGTCCCCCGGGTGGGTTGGGTCGAGCCGACTTCGCGTCTGCCTGAGTAGCCTCGTGGGAGGCTCTTCGCGAGAGGGTGGGTCCGCCGATCCACCCTCTCGACTCATCGCCCCATCGCCTCCGGAAGGCGATCGCTCCGCTCGATCGGAGGGGTTTTCGGGAAGTTCCGGAAGCCTTTCCCCGTGAGCATGCGATTCACGGAAGTCCTTGGCGGGCAAGGCGAGGGCAGGTGCGGGGGTGAGATTGTCCTTGCGCGCTTTCGATGGGGCGGGATACCTTACGCGCGAGACGAATGGTGCTGACCCGCTACCCAGGGGCGGTTCCGCGGGCCTCGGCAGGGGAATCATCGGGGTTGGTAGTTTTACCGAAACAGCCGTAGGGCCCGTCCCGCGGAACCACGCGTGTTGCAAGGAGGAGTCGAATCGATGAAGCGATTGTGTTGGAGCACCCTGGCCGTCATCTTCCTGGGCCTGGTGGGATCGACCGCCCAAGCCGGGCCGAACGCCAATGGAGCATTGTTGGTCCACGTTGACGATTCCATCGTCTTCTCCGACGGGATGAGCTACGTCGGACTGTCGGACCGCAACTGCGTCGACGATTTCAACTGCCCGATCAACGACGAGGCTTGCAGCCAGCAGTCGAAGATCGCGACCTCGACGAAGGGTTCCGGATCGACCGACGAGACCACTGTCTGGTGGGTCCTCGCGGCGTTCCCGCCGGCATCGTGCCCACGCGTGTCCGGGATCACCTTCGGTGTCGGTTGGGGAACCGGTCCGAACGACGTGACCATCGTGGACTATGGAACGTGCGGTGATGGACTCGAGATTCCGTCGGACGAGTGGCCGAACAACTTCGGGAACGGGACGGCGGTGACCTGGAGCTCGGCCCGGCGTGCGCACTTGATCGAGGTCTATTGGTTCGCCGGATACGCGTCCTACGGCCCGATTCAGTTCACCCTCGGCCCGCACTTCACGCAGGGCGGAAACTTCGCGGACGATAACGTTCCGTCCGCTCTGGACCCGATCACCTACTACGCCAAGCTCGGCCTCGGCGGTGCTCAGGGCGAGATCCTGCATGACCCCACGCCGGTCCAGGAGAAGTCGTGGGGCTCGATCAAGCGGATCTTCGGGTCCGAGACGAACTAAGACCTCGCAGTCAGGGATGCGAGCCGATTCGTTCGCGAATCCGCTGCATGACCCGACCGTGAGTTCAACGCGATGAGCAAGGCGCGGACGGCGTGATCGACGTCGTCCGCGCTCTTGCGTTGGTCCGGAAATCACAAACCGAGCTACGATCTGCAGAGTTGACGGAAGAGTCGAAGTCCCAGGTCATGAACTCTGGGATTGGAGTTGAGGGTGGTGGTGCCAGAAAACGTCCTGCTCCGCCCCGGGCCGGGAGTCGACCGAGCAAAACCTGGCCTTTGATACTGGGAAGATGATGAGACCGAACCAGCCTCTCCCGTCCTGCACCGCCGGTTGCGGAAGCCTCGATCTGCCTCATCCTCACTGATCCTGGAGAATCGACCCGAAATGCCGTTGCAACGATCCCGACGCGTTCCCGCCCGCTGGCGTCTGCACGCCCTGCTCGCTCTCTGCAGCCTCTGCGCCGTCATGACGCTGGTTCAATGCGGATCGAAGGAGCACCCCCGCCTCTTCGTGCTCGGGTTGGACGGAGCGACCTGGGATCTCATCGGTCCGTGGATCGATCAGGGCGAGCTTCCCAACCTGAAGGCCCTGCGTGATCAGAGCGCCTGGGGAACGCTCAACTCGGTGGTTCCGTGCCTGTCTCCGCCGGCCTGGACGACCGCGATCACCGGGGTGAATCCGGGCCGACACAACATCTTCGATTTCCAGCGTCGCCTGCCGGAGTCGTCCGCGGTGGTGACCGAGACGGCCCACAGCCGCCGCTCGCCCCCGATTTGGAACATGCTCCACGGGCGAGGTCTGAACATGGGGATCGTCAACGTGCCGATGACCGATCCGCCGGACGAAGTCGACGGGTTCATGGTCGCGGGCTTTCCGCATCTCGATAACATCAACTACGCCTACCCCAAGTCCATCCAGGCGGAGCTGGACTCGACCGGCTATCTCACCGACCAGATGGGAATGACGCTGCCGGTCGGTGAGGAAGAGGAGAAGTACCAGGAGCTCTGGGATACGCAAGAGAAGCGCTTCGAGTTCGTCAAGCGCGCCTACGCGCGCGAGCAGTACGACTTCTTCTGGGTCGTCTTCACCGGGACGGATCGGGTGCAGCACGAGTTCTGGCAGTTCGACGATCCGCAGAGTCCGAAGTATACGGAGGAGAAGGCCCAGGCGCTCGGTGGCTCGATGCTCAAGTTCTGGCGCCGCACCGACGAGCTCCTCGGCGAGCTGCTCGCGGAGATCCCGCCGGACACCTGGCTGCTGGTGGTTTCCGACCACGGGTTCGGTCCCATCCATCGCGAGCTGCGCGTGGGCAACTATCTGCGCGATCCCGCGCATGGTTTTGCCGAGGATGAAGTGCAGGACATCTTCTCGCTCGACAAGTCGGACGGAGCCCGGCTCTACGTGCGCGAAGCGGGACGGGATCCGGGAGCGACCCGCAATTCGGCGCAACGGGCAGCGCTCGACCAGAAGATGGTCGACTCCTTCGAGGATCTGGAGGATCCCGAGAACGGGCACCGGATGTTCGAGGCGATCTATCCCCGCGATCGGGTCTTCGTCGGCAAGTTCGCGGAACGAGGTCCCGATCTGACACTGCTTCCGGAGCGGACCTACTACGTCTCGATGGGGGACGTCGACGAAGGCTACCAGCTGCCCTGGTGCGGGGACATCCAGACCACGCTCTCGGGCTGGCATCTCATGAACGGGGTGTTCATGCTGCGCGGTCCGGCCGTCAAGCCGGGGCACGTGCAGCGGTCCTACAGTCTGTTGGACGTCGTACCCACGGCGATGTACGTCCTCGAGCAGACGATGGCGGAGGATCTCGAAGGTGAGGTCATGAACGACTGTCTGTCCGAGAGCTATCTCCAGCGGAACCAGAAGAAGGTGGAGGGGCGACTGAACGAAGAGGATCGCCCCATGAGCCCGGAGGAGATCGACCGCCTCAAGAACCTGCCCTACGTCGGCAAGTAGCCCGCGCGCCCCCGGGTCGAAGTACAGCCTAAGGTCCGGTCCCCTCCGCGTTCGAATCGGTGGAGGCCGCCTGCAATCCCTCCAGGATCTTCCGGAACGGCTCTTCGCGCGCCGGATCCCCGGCGACGTCGCGCGCACAGTCCTGGACCAACCGAAGCCCACGCTCCTTCTGTCCCGATTGAAGGAGGAGACTCGCCAGCAGATCCACGATCGCCGGTCGGCACGGGGCCAGCTTCTGACAGGTCTCGAGCGATTGGATCGCTGGAGTCAACTGGCCCTGCCGCGCGTAGTAGGCCGCGCGCAGCCAGTGGGGCAGCACGATGTCGCCGCGCTGCTCTTCCGCCAGGGTGATCAGACTGTCCGCCTGCGCCCAGTCGGCCCGATCCATCGCGCTGACGATCTGCGGCACCGTCAGTCCGATGGGATCGTCCGGGGGCAGGCGCATTTCCGACGGATAGATTTGCTGCTCGGCGTGCTGGAGCATCGACTCCACGACCTGCAGGTTGTCCGACGCGACCCGATAGTCCGGCTTGATCTCGAGCGCCCGCGTGAAGAGCGTCTGCGCTCCTGCGACGTTGCCGGTCCGGAGCAGGAGCTGGCCCAGCTCGTTCAGGAAGAGGGGATTGTTGGGGTGTTGGGTCACCACCGCGTTCATCAGGGCCACCGCCCGGGCGGGGTCACCCTGGGTCATGGCGAGCGCGGACAGCTGCAGCAGGCTCCCGACGTGCGTGGAGTCGGCCGCGTGCGCCAGCTCCAGTTGCTCTTCGGCGGCTCCGACGAGTCCGTCGTTCTGGTAGGCCCGTGCGAGCATCGTTCGTGATTCCAGATTGAGCGAGTCCGCGCGAACCGATGCCTCCAGCGTGGGAATGGCCTGGCGCCAGTTCGAGCTCATCACGAAGTTGGTGGCGATCAGGCGCAGGTCCTCCGACGGATTGCGGAGCTTGCTCGTCGGGGCCAGCAGACCGGCGACGATCGAGATCAGCGCGGCCCCGACCAGTACACCGACCGTCGATCCCGCAAGCGCCGCGCGCCGGCGCGAGGCGTCGATCGCGGCCCCGATCCAGACGCCGCCCAGTCCGGCCAGGAGCGGCAGGGCCGGTTGCCGTGACGCGGCGGAGGTGGTGCCGAGGAGGCAGGTCAATCCGACCGCGACGAGGCCGGTCTGCAACGGACCGAGCCACGCGGGCGGCTCGTCGGTGCCATGTTTCACTCGTTGCGCCATCCACCATCCGGCGGCTGCGAGCCCGGCGAGGATCGCGAACGAGAAGGAACCGTGACGCGCGAAAGGCACCTGACGGGCGAAGAGGAACGCGGGGGAGAGCGCATCCGGGACAGGCCATGATCCGATCGTGGCAGCGGCCTTCGTCAACAGGACCCCGATGAGGGCCACGGGGTGCTCGAGGACCTGCTGGAACGCACGCGTTGCATAGAATCGATAGACGTCGTAGGTCGTGCCCTCGCGCCCCAAGGCCTCCCAGACGCGGGATCGGGTTGCGGACTCGGACTCCCAACTCGGAGGCTCCAGGTATCGCGGGGTGCCTCCCGTCTCCGGCAGCACCGCCTGATATGCGGTGTATCCGCTGCCCCAGGAGATGGCCGGTCCTCCGGCGCGGAGCCCGGCGTTGTGGACCAGGGTCAGGACCAACGCGGCGAGGAGGGGAGCCGCCATCGTTCCCAGCCGTCCCAACGTGCTCGAGCGCGAGCGCGCGGTATCCCGGGCGAGCTGCCATCCGGTCACGATCGCGAGCAGGGTGAAGAGCAGCGGCTCGAAGAGAAAACCGATCCCGAGCAGGAGGCCCAGGAGGGCGACCTGCCAGAGCGGACCGACCCGGTCCCGGGCCCGTTCGATCGAGAAGAGACTCGCGGCGAGCACGAGCGTCGCGAAGGTCGTCGGCAGGAGCCGCGCCGCGAAGAAGCCGCCCAGGGGGTCCAGCAGATAGAGCACACCGGTCGCGATTCCCGCGATGGCCCCGACTCTGCGGTGGATGAAGAGCGCGATGAGCAGACCGCTCAACGCGTCGAGGAGGCCCTGCAGATAGCGCAAGCGGCCGGGATCGCCGCTGCCGGCGCCGGGCACGAGGGATCCGAGACGGGGATAGAGCAGCGAGCCCCGAGGGAGATCGACGTTGGCGCCGATGGGAGTGTGCATGCGGACCATCTGCTGTTGATAGCCGGCGTCGGTCAGCGTCGGTTGCACGAAGACCGGGCTGCCGGAAAGCGCGTGCACGATCGCGAGGCGCGATCCCAGGATGAGGAGACCGATCACGATCAGGGAGAACGGCACTCCCGCCGATCGTCGTGCCGCGCTCCGCTTCCGTGGACCGGTCTTGTTTCCGTCAGACTTTGCCTGCATCGCGTTCCCCTCCCCGTCCGAGTCTCCACGACTCACGGGATCACTTCCCAGCTCCCGACCGCATGCTGTCCGGGTGGGACCCCGGTGGGCACCGGACTCCCAACGTCTCTTCGAGGGCGGGGACGAGTTCGGTACGCCCCGCCGTGCGCAGCGAGTCTACCCAGCGCGCCGCGTCCTCGCATCCCGCGATGACCCGGCGCCCCTCGAGCACCGTGTCCGCGACGTTCGCGGTCGGTGCGTCGGCGAACGCGGTGCGGGCCAACCTCAATCCTTCGGCGGCTCCCCGGCGGCTCTCGATGAGAAACCAGGCCAGATCGTTCCGCAGCAGCGGATCGTCGGGGCGCAGCCCGAGGGCCTGCCGGTAGACGATTTCCGCGCTGTCCGGGGCGCCGTCCTGCCATAGAGCGTAGGCGTAGCGTTGCAGGACCGGAGCGTCCTGCGGAAGACGCCGGGCGGCCCGTCCCCAGGCGGCCCGGGAGCCGGGCCACTCTCCCTGCAGCGCCCGCGCGGATGCGATTCCGATGAGCGCCCGCGCTTCGGGGTCGACTGGATCCCGCGCCAGGGCGGCGGTGAAAACCGACTCCGCCCGTGCGCCGTCTCCCAACAGGACGTAGGCGTTGCCGACTTCCAGGCTCGCGTTGAGGCCGCGTTTGCCCGCCAGCGCGGTGGCCCGCCGCAGATACGGCAGCGCTTCGTTCGGTCGTCCGGCCTGGTTGAGCGCGGATCCCATGGCCAGATGCATCGATCCGTAGTCGGGATTGATCCGCTCGGCCTTGGCCGCGGCGGCCAGCGCGTCGTCGAACCGCTTCTCCTCGATGAGGCCGAAAGCGATGTTGGTCCAAGTCTTGACGGAGCGCGGGGCCGCTTCCGCCGCCGCGCGGAACAGCGACAGGTTGGTCTTCCAGTCGAGTCCGCGCGCTTCCGTGCGCGCGGCGAGGGCGATCGTCCAGAGCACGAGCAGCACGATGCCCGCCGGGCGGATCGCGCCCCGGAAAAGGCGGGTGCAAACGACGAGGATCGCCCAGAGCGTAGCCACGAGCGGCAGGTAGGTGAGCCGTTCGCCGAAGACGGTGCCGATCGGGAAGACGAGGTTCGACGTCAGAAGTCCGCTGGCGCAGAGGAAGACCGCGGCCCACCGCAGCGGCCAGTCCCGGCGCCGCCAGAGATAGATCACGCTCCCGATGCCCGCCGCCGCGACAACGAGGCCCCCGACCTGCCAGGTCGTCGAGGGCAGGATCTGCCGCGAGCTGTAGTCGGCGGCCAAACGCAGCGGAGCCAGGATCTTCAGAAAGACCCAGCCCTGGATGCCGAGCGCGGTCAGGACGCGCTCGAGGACCGGGCTGGATGTAAGCGGGTTGTCGACGTCGGAGACCGTTCCCAGTCCGAAGATGGAACCGAGGATGCGGATGCGGAGCAGGAACATGGGCACCATCGCGGCCGACCAGACCCAGCCCGCGGTCCACCACGCACGCGCCGACTCGGCTCGCGCCCCGGCGGCGTCGCTCGAGCCCTCCCACCGCGCGTACAGCGCGTGGAAAAACGGAAGCAGGAGGAGACCCGCCGCGCTTTCCTTCGACAGGGTCGCGAGCAGAAGGAGCGCACCCGAGCCGGCGATCGGGACGATCCCTCCGGCGCGGGCGAACCGGCGCGCGAGCAGGTAGGCACCAAGCCCGAACAGCGCGGCCAGGAGCTCCGCGCGACCCGCGATCGCGATGACCGCTTCGCTGTGCAGCGGATGGACCGCGAAGAGCAGGCTCGCCAGCGCCGCGGTCCCGACGCGTTCGGGAAAGAAGCCCACGAGGAGCTGGAAGACGAGCAGGGTGACGATCCCGTGTAGCAACAGGTTCATCAAGTGGAAGCCGAACGGGTGCTGTCCCCAGATCTTCCCGTCGACCCAGTACGAGAAGGAGGTCACCGGCCGATAGAGTCCGGTGCCCTCGTGATCGGGCCAGTACTGATTGGAGAGCACTGCGCCGGGCGTGGGCTCCCACACCCACGAGTTCTTGAGCACCAGTCCGCGATCGTCGAAGACGAACCCGGCGCGGAGCGCGGTCAGGTGGGAGAGGAGCGCTGCGAGCACCAACCCGGCGAGGATCAGGCGGCGTCCCGGAGCGCGCGTCCACCGTTGCGCGCCCGGTCTGGGTTCGGTTGCCGCCGTCGTACCGGCGCCTGACGCGCGCGCGTTCACGGGGTCGTTGCCTCCACGGGGGGGAGGGAGTCGACGGGAATCCAGCGGGTCCGCGGGATCGCGAGCAGAACTCGATCGGCTCCCATCCAGTCTCGCCGGAAGCGCGCGGAGACCGGGGCAGGCTCGAGCCCCAGCAACGTGTAGACGAGGATGCTTCCCGGATAACCCAGCGCGTTCGCGTCGATGAAGCGACCGTCGGGGGGAGGAACGGTCGCCATCGACGGGAAGCCCGGCTCCAGATTCAGGAGCACGCCCTCGCACCAGACCGTGGACACGCCGGTGCGCTCCCACGCGGCGCGAATCGCCCGGGCTTGCGAGCGATAGGTGTCCACCGAATCGAGCGGGGTCGGAAACACGGCCGCCGGATTCTCGTCACCGACGGGAGGAAAGGTGGAGAACGATCCCAGACGATCCAGCCACCCCTGACGCTCCGCGTAATACTCCAGGGTTGGGCGGCCGACCATGGCCACGACCAGCGCATCTCCCGGTTCGATGTGCTCTCCCAGCCATTGCGCGAGGGCTCGATCGGCTCCTTTCTCCACGCTCCGGCCGACGCCGGGCGCATAGGGGAGCAGGCAAACCAGCACCCAGATGGACAGCGCCGCGGTGCGCAGCGGCCGGGAGAGTTTCGACCAGCCGTAGCCGACGAGGAGAAGGAAGGGGAAGAGCGCGATGGTGTCAGTGCGGCCGACCACGTAGGACGGCCCGACTCCCACGTGCGTCAGGAGCAGACCGAGGAGTGGAACCGCGGAATAGATCGTGAGGATGCGTCCGATCCGATCGGTGGGGCGCAGCGCCCGGAAGATGCCGGAGACCGCGAACGCCGCGACCGCCACCCGCAGGACCAGGCAAACGGCCGCGATCGCCGTGTTGGTCGGATCGATCACCGGCGCGGGGACCGGCGGGCGAATCGCGCCCAGGCCGCCATTGAGGAACACCGCGGTGGAGAAGAGTGGTGCGAGTGCCAGTGGATGGTCCCGCCACCAGGTCGCCATCCAGTCGTTGAGGTCCCGGTGCGTTCCGATCTGCTGCAGGACGTTCCAACCCCAGGGCAGCGCGCCCAGGGCGAACGCGCCGAGGAGAGTGACGAGGCCGGATTTCGCGGCGCCGCGTTCCTTGCCGAGCGCCCACCATCCTCCCAGGGCCGTCAACGACGCCGCCAGGACGGCCCACACGCCGAGGTTATGCGTGTAGAGGAGGGCGAGCGCGATCGTGACGACCGCGAGCGCCCGTGCGGGCGTGGGACGGTCGCTCCAACGCAGCACCGTCCACACCGAAAGCACGCTCAAGAGGTGGAGCAGGCTGTAGCTCCGCGCCTGCTGGGAATAGAAGATCGCCAGGCTCGAAAAACCCGTGACGAGGAGCGCGGCGCTCGTGGCGCGCGGGGCGTAGCGACGGAAGATCACGAAGGTGGCGAGCAGGGCGAGCGAGCCGCACAGGGCCGGAAAGAGCCGAACGGCCGCTTCCGAGTTGCCGAAGATCGCGAGCATCGGTTTTTCGAAGACGTAGAACAGGGGAGGCGCGTCGTCCACCTGCAGCGCGGTGCGGATTCCCGCGAAGCTCCGGTTCGCGATCAGCGCGGTGTAGGCTTCGTCCACCCACAGACCCTGGTGTCCCAGCTTCCACCAGCGCAAGAAGACCGCGGCGACGGTGAGCACCCCGACGCCGATCGGAACCACCGGGACGGACGGCGCGCCGTCGCCCCGGTTGGTCCGGTCCGGGCTCATGCGTCCTCCGGCCGATGCGCGACCACGAGGAGGCTGAGACCGAACGGCAGGTCGACCCGGCGCACGAGCGCGCGTTCGAGCCTGAGAACCCCGTGGAGCGTGCCGTTGATCCATCCCGGCAGCTCGGTGACGTCGCTCCGCGGCGGACCCTCTTCGTGGGCGGCGCCCTTGCGGAGAAAACGGAGGGCGGCGAGACCGGGGAAGAGGAGCGTGTTCCAGTAGGTGATCCGATCCACCACGAACCCTGCCTCTTCCAGCATTCGGGACAAAGGAGCCCGGCGGTAGCGGCGCGCCGTATGGATCGCGGCGTCGTGCGAAGAGCGCAGCGCGTCGAAGGCCGGCAGATTGAGGACGAGCCGGCCGCCCGGACGCAGCACGCGCCGGAACTCCGCGAGCGCGACGCGATCGTCCGTGACGGCCGCGTGGTAGAGAACGTCGAGTGACACCACGGCATCGACCGAGCCGTTCTCCAAAGCGATGCGTTCGACCGAACCGCGGAGCAGGTGCGGCAGACCGCGTTCCCGGGCGAAACGCAGCGCGTGCGGGCTGTAGTCCACTCCGATCGTGCGATGTTGCGCGGCGAGCCGGGAGAGCAGGCCGCCCGTGCCGCAGCCGCCGTCCAGGACGCGGCCCGGCGGCAAATCCGCCAAGGCGTCGAGGACGAGCCGATGGAGCCCCCGGTACCACCAGAACGTGTCTTCGAGACTGCGCAGGGTTGTGTATTCGATCGCTTCCATCGGGCGCAGACGGGTCGATCAGGTCCGGGTGATCAGGAAGACGCCGGCCACGACCACGAGGGCGCCGATCCACCGGAGCGCGCTGACCGGCTCGCGCAGGATGAGAGCCGAAAAGAGCAGCACCAGGATGTAGCCCAACGAAAGCATCGGATAGGCCCACGAAAGATTGACGCGGCTGAGCACCGCCAACCAGAAGACCGCGCCGACGCCGATCGCCGCGAAGCCGGTCCAGATCCGGGTGTTGCTGAGCACGCGGCCCAGCGTGGGAAAGAGGTTCGAGAACGAGAGCACGCCGATCTGGTCCATCCCGGACTTGAGGCAGAGCTCTCCGGTCACGGAGAAACAGACCGCGATGATGACGAGCAGCAACGGGCTCATGAAGGCGTCTCCGTGGGAGGGTGCGCGCCCCGCAGCGCCGAACGCACCGCGTCGATCACCCGATCGATCTGGTCCTCGGTCATCTCGGGGTACATCGGGAGGCTGACGACCTCCCGGGCCCGGCGTTCCGCGATCGGAAAGCTTCCCGGCCCGAGGTTCAATCCGGCGTAGGCCGGCTGCAAATGGATCGGCAACGGATAGTGGATCTGGGTCGCGACCCCGCTCGCCTCGAGCGCGGCCCGGAAGCGATCGCGGTCGTCGACCCGCACGACGAAGAGATGCTCCACCGACGGTGCCTCGGGACGCTCCGGGGCCAGGGCGAGGGGCAATCCCGCGAACCCCGCGCGGTAGCGCGCGGCGATGGCTCGGCGGCGTGCGGTCCAGGCGGGGAGGTGCGCGAGCTCGACCCGGAGGATCGCGGCTTGGATCTCGTCGAGGCGGCTGTTGAAACCGAGCGTGACGTGATGGTAGCGATCCTCCTGACCGTAGTTCCGCAGGTGCACGATGCGTCGGGCCAGCTCCGGGGAGTCGGTCGTGATCGCGCCCGCGTCGCCGAACGCGCCGAGATTCTTGGTCGGATAGAAGCTAAAGCAGCTGAGGGCGCCGATGGTACCGGCGCGCAGTTCCAAGCGGTTCGCGCCGTGGGCCTGGGCGACGTCCTCGACGAACGGGATCCCGCGTTCCTGCGCGATCTTCGAGAGCTCGGCGAGCCTCGCGGCGCGGCCGTAGAGGTGCACCGCCATGATCGCTTTCACTTTGGAACCGAGGCGGTCGAGCTGTCGGGAAACCGAACCCGGGTCGAGGAGCCCGTCTTCGAGGTCGACATCCGCGAAGCACGGGGTCGCACCTGCTTCCGAGATTCCACAGGCGGTGGGGACCGCGCTGTTGGGTGCGGTCAGCACCCAATCCCCGGGCCCGAGACCGAGCGCGCGGATTGCGAGATGGATGGCGTCGGTGCCGGAGGCCACCCCCAGGCAGTGCCGTTGCCCCACGAAGCCGGCGAATTCCGCCTCGAACTGCCGCAGCTCTTCACCCAGGATGAACCAGCCGCTCTCCAGGACGCGGGCGATGGCCGCGTCCAGCTCGGCACGGATGCCGGACACGTGGGCTTTGAGATCACAGACGGGGATCGGATCCGACATCGTCACCGTTCATCCTGCATAGGCCGCGAGGCGATCGCGGTAGTAGTCCAAGGTGCGCTGGATCCCCTCCCGGAGATCGATGCGCGGCACCCATCCGAGCGCGTTCCGGATCTTCTCGAAGCTTCCGTAGTAGTCTCCGATGTCGATGCGCTTGCTCTCCTCCGGGAAGGGCACGATCCGATAGCTGCCCTGGCCGGCCGCCCGAATCAGCAGATCGGTGAAGTCCTTCAGGGAGATCACCTCGTCGCTGCCGAGGTTATAGATCTCTCCGTGCGTTTCGGGTCTCGGACCGACGGCGAGCAGGGCGTCCACCACGTCGTCCACGTAGTTGAAATCGCGTTTCTGCAACCCGTCTCCGAAGATCTGGATCTCCCGGCCTTCCAACGCGAGCCGCGTGAACCAGGGGACGAAGCCCTGCCGGTTGTGCTTGAGCAGCATGCGCGGGCCGTAGGTGTTGGTGAGGCGCAGACTGGTGCTGGCGATTCCGTAGATCCGCTGGTAGAGGATGTGGTACCACTCGCCGG
>JAGQHR010000238.1 GCA_020431745.1 Candidatus Eiseniibacteriota bacterium | reverse complement strand
GCGGCAGCTCGGTCACCTCGCCGAGCTGGCCGAAGTAGGGCACGCGGATCACGCGGATGGGGCTGCCGATCTGCAGTCAGCCCGCCGTCCGGTCCTTCTCCTCCACCGCGCTGGGCGCCGTTTCGGTCGGCACGATGACCTCGGGCCGCATCACTCCGGCCCGGATCTGGGTCGCACCGTTGATGGATGCTTTCTTCCCGGCGAATCGCGTCAGCAGATCGAAGGTCCGGGCGGCCATGGTCATCCGACCGAACCCCTCGGTCACCACCACGGTGAGCCCCAAGGACTCGTGGCCGGTGATGGCGACTCCGAGATCGTACCCGAGGATCTCTCGCAAGTCCGCATCGTCGATCCCGGCGACGACGATTCCCCGAATCCCCAGCTCCCGCGCCCGATCGACCGCGGCCCGATGGACCCGGGATCCCCCGATGACGATCCGATCCTTGTGTTCGGGCTTCAGCAGGTCCGGGGAGAGCTCCTGATCGGGGCTCTGCACGACCGGCTCGAGCACGCCCGCGGATTCGCCGCCGACGCCGAAGATCCCTTGGACGAACGCACCCACCGCTTCGACGACGACGCCCTCCTCGGGAATCACTTCGGTGACGGTGCCGTCGATGTAGGCGTTCACCTCCACCGGGATCGGGGGCTCGCGCAGAATGACCTGTCCGGTCACGGAGGAAACGACCTCGAGCGAACCGTCGACCGGCGATTTGACGACGGACTTGAAGAGACCGAAGAAGCTCTTCGCCATCGCGATGACCTCGCCCTTCTGCACAGGGTCTCCGACCTTCTTCAGCATGTAGGTCTCGAGATCCTGCTGATGGACGCCGAGGATGCTCGCGGCTTTTTCGGCGCGGACGTTGCCCGGAAGCTCGGTGCGCGCCACCACCGTCTCGGCGCTGACGACCGCACCCTTCTGGACGACCACCTGGCCCTTCAGGGGCAGCCGTCGCGTTTTCGTGATCCGGGTTCGGGCCGCCACCCGGAGTCCCGGCGTATAGGCATGTGCCATGCGCTGCGCTCTCCTCCTCGCCCTACCGCGCCCCAACCGGCCGGGAGCTCTCGGCCGCGGGATAGACGTCGAGCGCTTCGATCCACTCGACCAGCTTCTGGATACGACGCGCCGGATCGGTCGGCAGCTCGAACGGCTGCCTCCCCCGACAGTCGAAGATCAACCCGACCACGCCGCCGTGGAGCTCGACCGGCCGGGGACGTCCCGGACCGGATCCGACATCCAATCGTCCCTGCGGCTCCAACTGGGCCTGCGCCGTTTCTCCGACCCCGAGCGGGACCAGGACCATGCTTCCGAACGCGACCTCGAGATTGCGCTTTCCGCTCGGCAGCTCGAGCGACGCCTTGAGACCGATCTGCCCCTCCTTGCCCTTGCCCGTCGGTGCCACCGAGCTTCCCAACGGGATCAGACAGTCGCGCACGAAGACGTCGGTCGCCGCTTTTTCGTCGACCTCCGCGAGCACGCCCAGCTGCGGCATCATGAAGATGGAATCGACCGCGAGATCGGTCACGCCTTCGGGCAGGAACGCATCGAGCATCATGAGCGCCGACTGGACGCGCCGCGGAGCATGCGAGAGAACGCCTCCGGAACCGACCAGCAAATCGAGCGTGGCCAGGTTGATCAGCGTTTCGCCCGACGCCGACTGCTCGAAGGTGTCGGAGATGGTCCGTTCCTGCTGCACGCCCTTGAGGCTGACGGCGAGCGCCTTGTGCTGCTCGAAGGCGAGGCGGAGGGCCTCACGCGAGATCGCCTGCTCGATCATCAGCTCTTCCCGGGTCTGCGGAATCGTCGTGGGCCGGATCATCTTGTTCTTGATCCGATTGCGGAGCTCTCCCTCCTCGATCTGGAAGGGAACCCAGCGCATCACGTTGGGAAGCCCGGCCTCGGCGAGCACGTTCGAGACCGAGTACGACATTCCGAGGTTCGCGCTCACCGTCCGATTGAAGGTGTCCTCGAAGACCGAGAAGACGTCGGTGGTCGCGCCACCGATGTCGACGCCCACGACCTGGATCTCCTCGCGGCGCGCGATCGTCTGGATGATGTTTCCGACCGCGCCCGGGGTGGGCATGATCGGCGCCGAGGTCCAGTCCATGAGCTTGCGATAGCCCGGAGCCTGCGCCATCACGTGCTCCATGAAGAGATCGTGGATCTTGTGTCGCGCCGGGCCGAGGTTCTCGCGTTCCATCACCGGACGGATGTTGTCCGTGACGGAGAGCTCGGTCTTCTCCCCCAGCTGCCCCTGCACTTCCGGGATCGCGTCCTTGTTGCCCGCGTAGATGACCGGAAGCTTGTACGAGCTGCCGAGACGGGGCCGTGGGTCGGCCGCCGCGATGATCTCCGCAAGCTCGACGACGTGGGTCTTGGTCCCGCCGTCGACGCCACCCGAGAGCAGGATCATGTCGGGACGCAGCTCGCGGATCCGGCGGATCTTTTCGTGCGGCGGGCGCCCGTCGTTGTTCGCGACGATATCCATGACGATCGCGCCGGCTCCCAGCGCCGCGCGCTCCGCGCTCTCCCCGGACATGGACTTGACCACGCCGGTCACCATCATCTGCAGTCCGCCCCCGGCGCTGGAGGTCGAGAGATAGACGTCGACCCCCTCCTCGCCGGTCTGCGGCGTCATGATGCGATCGCCGTCGAGGATCTTTCGTCCCGCCAGCTCCTCGACCTCCATGATGGCGTTGAGCACGCCCTTGGTGACGTCTTCGAACGGCGCTTCCACGGTGGTCGGAGCCTCTCCGCGTACGACCAGCCGATAGACGTCGCCCTGTTTCTCGATCAGGATCGCTTTGGTCGTGGTCGATCCGCAATCGGTTGCGAGGATCGAACGCAGCTCCCGTTCTGCCATGGACTCTCCACCTCTGTCAGACACCGGCCTGTTCGCGCCGGCTCAGTCATTCTCCCGGCGGCGGCGAAAGATCCGCGTCCACCAAGACACGGATGCTCCCGGCGGGGTGTTCTTTCGATCCGCCGATCCCGTCTCCCGGGCGCGCTGGCGGGCGTCGCGTCGTTCGCGATCCAGCGCCGCTTCCCGCGCCTCCACACCCACGATCAGAAACTCCAGATTCTCCCGGTTCTCCATGAGTGCCGCGAACCGCTGATACCGTTCCGTGGTCAGGAAGGCACGTACGAACGGCTCGAAGAAGGCCAGCGCCTGGCTCCCGAGGAAGGCCATCGGCTTGACGGACTCGAGGAAGAAAATCGCCGCCGTTCCCAGTCCCATGCGGACGACCCGGTCCGCCACCGCGAGCAGGAGCGCCTCGTCCTCCGAGCTTCGCTCGGCCGGGGCCGGGGACCAGGCGCTTCCCGAGGATCCGGACGGAGCCGGGTGCACCGGCGTGCCTTCGGAGGGAGAACGGCTCATCGCGCGGCCACCTCGATCCACTCCACCTCCGGAGCGAGCCGGCTCCGCACCCCGGCGTCGATCGCCGTTGGATCTCCGCCGTCGTAGAGGAGGCGCAGGGACCGATAGGGTTCGAGCGCCGTGCGCCGCGTGTAAGGACTGAGGGTCAGGCCATGCCGATCGCGGTAGACCCGGCGGAAGGTCGACCAGGGCCGTTCGCTGCGGGAGAAGGTCCGCTTCACGGAGACCCCGTCGTCGCGTAGGACGAATCGGGTGGGAAACAGGAAGCCGTCGAGCGAGAACACCAGGACGAAGGCGGCGAAGATACCCCAGAGGGGAGAGCGTCCCACCCAGGCGCAGAGCACGGACACGGCCAGAACGACGGCGAGGACGGCCGCCAGACGCCGGGGCCGGCGGCGTGCCGGGTGCGACTCCCAAACCAGTTCGGCGGCGTTCACCATCACGAGCCCGAGCGAGCTCCCATCGTCTCGGATCGGCGCGGCGACGGTCACGCGCCCTGCTCGAGCCCCGCGACGTGCGCTGCGTATTCCTCGGCGGACATCAGATCGTCCAGCTCGGAGGCATCGCTCAAGCTGGCCTTGATCATCCAACCGTCCCCGTAGGGCGAACGGTTGACGACGCTGGGGTCGTTCTCGATTCCCTCGTTGACCGCGCTGACCTCTCCGCTGACCGGGCTGAAGAGATCGCTCACCGCCTTGACGGCCTCGACGGAGCCGAACGGTTCGTTCTGCGTCAACGCATCACCGACCTGGGGAAGCTCGACGAAAACGACGTCGCCGAGCGACGCCTGTGCGAAATCGGTGACGCCGATCATCGCGACCGTCCCGTCCACCTTCACCCATTCATGTTCCTTGGTGTAGCGAAGATCCCCCGGGATCTCGTGGCTTGCCATGCAACCGCCTCCTAGCGATGCGAACCTTGCTTGTAGAACGGACGTTCGACGACGGTCGCCGCGACTCGCGCGCCCCGCACGTCGATCTCGATGGTGTCCCCGGACGACACGCTTTCGGTCCGCACCAGTCCGAGTCCGATGCCGACCTGCAGAGAGGGAGAGAATCCACCGCTCGTGACGTGCCCGATCGGCTCGCCCTCCCCCGCCCCGGTGAAGATGCCCTGGCCGGGACGCGCGAGGCGCTTACCCTCGACCTGGAATCCGATGAGTTGTCGCGGAATGCCCGCGTCCTTCTGGGCGCGCAGCGAATCCTGCCCGAGGAACGGCTCGCTCTGCTTGAGCTTGACCGTCCACCCGAGGCCCGCTTCGAGGGGGCTCACGTCGAGGCTCAGCTCGTTCCCGTAGAGGCAGTAGGCCATCTCCAGACGCAGCGTATCCCGGCAGCCCAAGCCCGCGGGCAGCATCCCGGCTTCCCGCCCCGCATCGAGGATCGCGTCCCAGACCGCCCCGACGTGGTCGGCCGGGAGGTAGATCTCGAATCCGTCTTCTCCCGTGTAGCCGTTGCGAGAGATCAACGCGCGCTTCCCGAGAAGCGTCGTCTCCGCGAATTGGTAGTACCCCACCGAATCGAGGTCGTGCGCGACCGCCGCGGCTACGAATTCCTGGGCCCTGGGACCCTGGAGAGCCAGCTGGCCGAGCTCGGCGGATTCGTCGTGGAGGCTGGCGGCAGGACCGGACCATTCGGCGAGGCGCTCGGTGGCCCATTCCCAGATGCGGGCGCGATTGGACGCGTTGACGACGAGCATGACCTCGTGATCGAGGCGGTACACGGTGACGTCGTCCAGGACGCCTCCGCCTTGGTTGCACATCGCCGTGTAGAGCAGACGACCGGGCTCGATCTTGGCCAGATTGTTCGCGATCAGATGGTTTGCGAAGGCGAGCGCCCCGGGGCCGCGCACGAAGTACCGTCCCATATGCGAGACATCGAAGAGCCCCGCGACCGAGCGCACGGCCTGGTGTTCCTGCAAGATCCCGGGCGGATAGTGCAGGGGCATATCCCAGCCCCCGAAGGGCACCATCTTGCCACCCAGCTCCACGTGTCGAGCGTGGAGCGGAGTCCGCTTGAGCGCGTCTCCCACCTGTCCTCCCGTCAACTCCGGATGGGGTCACACGATAGCACAGGGGGCCGCCAAGTCAACGTGGGCCGCGCACGAGGATCCCGCAGGTCGGAAGTGCCGGTCCTACCCGGCCGCGCTGTCTCCCGCGGAGGATCCCTTGCGGCTTCGGCGGCGATTGGTCGTCGACCCGGCGCCTCCGCTCCCGTTTCCGGAAGCCCCGTTTCCGGAGCTCGCACGAGCGCGGCGCGATTTCGGAGACTTGTCCCCCGCGCTCCGGGCCGTCTTCTTCCGCGTACGCGCATCCGAGGCCGGGTTCGCGGTCTTGGGTTTCGTAGTCTTGGATGTCGTCGTCTTGGAGCTTGCCGTCCTGGGTTTTGCCGCCTTCGATGTCTCCCGTTTCGATGACGCAGCGCCCGCGGTCGTCGTGCCGGAGCTGGACGTGCCGGGAGCCGACTGCTTCGGCGCGGCCGACCTCGCCCCGCGCCTTCCTTTCTTTCCTGTCGACGCGTCGTCTCCGGCCCGCGATGC
>JAGQHR010000237.1 GCA_020431745.1 Candidatus Eiseniibacteriota bacterium | reverse complement strand
AGCGAGCGGAGCGAGCCTTCTCATCGCGAACGATTGCGGCACCACTGCCCACGAGGCGATCGCGTTTGCCAACGAACGCAAAGTCGACGTCGTGGTATGCGACCATCACATGCCCGAAGCGTCCCTGCCCGCAGCGCACGCTCTCGTCAACCCCCGCCGAAGCGACGATTCCTATCCCTTTCCCGACATGGCGGCCGTGGGAGTCGCGTTCAAGGTCCTGCAGGGGCTCGTGGGACGCCACTACGGCGCGGAGGAGCAAAAGTACCTTTTCGGGCAGCTGGATCTGGTGACCCTGGGGACGGTCGCCGACGTGGTACCGCTGGTGGACGAGAATCGCGTCTTCGTTCACTTCGGCATGCGGGTCCTGAGGGTGCGCCGCCGACCGGCTTTCCAGGCCCTCGTCGAGCAGGCCCGTCTGAGCGAGCGTTTCCTGGAGGCGAGCCATCTGGCATTCTCGCTCGTTCCCCGGATCAACGCGGCGGGAAGGTTGGGATCTCCGGAGACGGCTCTCGGGCTTCTGCTGGAGGACGAGCTGGATGCGGCCCGCCAGCTAGCGGGGCGACTCGAGGAGGACAACACCGCTCGAAAGGGTCTCAACGAGCGTGTCCAGAGCGATGCCTTCCAGTGGCTTGCCGACTCCCCGCCGGGGGATGGGGACGCGATCGTGCTGGGGTCCGCGGACTGGCACCCCGGCGTCCTGGGGATCGCGGCCTCCCGCCTGGCCGCGCACTACCGAGTCCCGGTCTTCCTGGTTTCCCTCACCGGCGAGATCGCCCGCGGATCCGCCCGGACGCCCGGCCCGGTCAGTCTGCTCCGGCTTCTGGAGGGGGCGGCCGCGCACCTGGCCGGCTTCGGCGGTCACCGCCAGGCTGCGGGTTTCTCGCTGGAGCCTGCGCGGTTCCCGGAGTTCCAGCGCGCGCTCCTGGAGGCATGCCGGTGCACCTTGGAGGTGCCCGAGGCCCCGACCCTGGAGCTGGACGGGGCGCTCGACCCTTCCTGCTGCAACGCCGAGCTCGCGCGGTGGATCGAGCGCATGGGACCCTTCGGGGAAGGCAACCCCGAGCCGATCTTCAGTGGGAGAGGGCTTTGCCGGAGCCCCCGGGTCCTTCGTGACCGGCATCTAAGGATGGAGGTCATCAGCGAAGGACGGCGCGTCGAGTGCATCGGATTCGGGCTCGCCGAGTTCGCACCGGAGATTCCGGCGGGAGGCGGCAGCTTCCGGCTGGCCTTCACCCCGACCCTGAATCGGTATCGGGGCCAGGAGAGGGTGCAGCTGAAGCTGCGCGAGATCGATTACGTCTAGAGGGGCCGGCTAGGTGAGAGCGGCCGGCGAACGCCCCGAGCGGGCGAGAGAGCGTAGTTTGTCGAGCACGATGGGAATCCTCGAGAACCTGGAATCGGAGTTCCGGCGTTCACTCGAGCACAATCTGAACCCGGCAGCCGTCGAAGAGGTGTGGCGCGCGCTGGAGTTCGCCCGTCGCGCGCATGACGGACAAATCCGCCGCAGCGGCGAACCCTACGTGACGCACCCGATCTCGGTCGCGACCATCCTGCTCGACCTCCTGGGGCGCAACGTCGACGCCGGTATCCTCCAGGCGGCGCTCCTCCACGACGCGATCGAGGACAACGACGCGATCGACTTCAAGTCGGTGGCGCGGGAGTTCGGAGAGGACGTCGCCCATCTCGTCGACGGCGTGACGAAGATCGGCGGGATTCCCTTCCGCAATCGCGAGGCGGAGCAGTCGGAGAACTTCCGCAAGATGCTCCTCTCGATGGCGCGCGACATCCGCGTCATCCTCATCAAGTTGGCCGACCGGCTCCACAACATGCGCACGCTCGACGCGATGAAGGTCGAACGCCGGCGGGAGATCGCCCGCGAGACGCAGGAGATCTATGCGCCCCTGGCTCATCGCCTGGGGATCGCGAAGTTCAAGTGGGAGCTGGAGGATCTCGCCTTCAAACACCTCGAGCCGGAGGACTACCGCCGCATCTCCGAGCTCGTCGCGACCAAACGTGAAGTCCGCGAGAGCGCCATCGACGAGATCAAAGGGCCGCTCGTGCAGCGCCTGACCGCCGAGGGGGTGAGCGCGGAGGTGACCGGACGGGCCAAGAGCTTCTTCTCGATCCGGCAGAAGCTGGACCGGAGCCCGGGTGGGTTCAATCAGATCTTCGATCTTCTCGGCGTGCGCGTCCTGACCGAGAGCCGGGGGGATTGCTATCGGGTGCTCGGCGTGGTGCACGACCTCTTCGTGCCGGTGCAGGACCGTTTCAAGGACTACATCGCGACGCCCAAGAGCAACATGTACCAATCGCTCCACACAACGGTGGTGGGGCCGAACCACCGGATGGTGGAAATCCAGATTCGCACCAAGCAGATGCATCGCACGGCCGAGCTCGGGATCGCCGCGCACTATCGCTACAAAGAAGGCGGGCGCCACGACGTCGAGCTCGATACCAAGCTGGGCGAAATGCTGGTGCAACGCACCACGGAGTGGCACGAGGACGCGGAGGATCCCGCGGAGTTCATGGACTTCCTGAAGACCTCGCTCTATCAGGACGAGGTCTTCATCTTCACGCCGCGCGGAGAGCTCAAACAGCTCCCGCGGGGCGCGACCGCGATCGACTTCGCGTACATGGTCCATACCGCGGTCGGACACCACTGTGTCGGCGCGCGGGTGAACGGCCGCTTGGTCGCGCTCAGGCAGCCGCTCCGGAGCGGGGATACCGTCGAGATCCTCACCTCGCCCTCGGCGACTCCGAGCGAAGGTTGGCTGGCGCACGCGGTGACGAACCGGGCCCGGGGCAAGATCCGGCATTGGATCAAGACCCAGCGCCTCACGGAATCGATCGCCCTGGGTCGGGAAATGCTCCTGCGCGAGCTCAAGAAGCGCCGCAAGAAGATGCCGGAGGAGCCGGATCTTCTCGAAGTGGCGCAGTCCTTCGGTCTCTCCGACGTGCCTTTGCTCTACGCCAAGCTGGGCGAGCAGATTCTTTCCGTGCAGAACGTGACGCACCGGATCTATCCGGAGCTCTCGGCGCCCAAGACGAAGACCGCCGTCGATCGCCTGCGCTCGTTGACCCAGGCGCCCGTGCGCGGCGTCCGCATCCAGGACATTTCCTCACTGCTGATCCGGATGGCGCAGTGCTGCCACCCGGTGCCGGGCGACGCGGTCGTGGGCGTGATCACCCGTGGGCGCGGCGTCTCAGTGCATCTGCAGGACTGTCCGAACGTGCTCAACGGGCAGATCGAACCCGACCGGCTGATGGATCTGACCTGGGACGTCGACCGGGACAAGCTGTTCCTGGTGCGCCTCCAGGTCTACGGGAGCGATCGCGAGAACATGCTGGCCGACGTGGCGCGGGCGATCTCCAAGACGCGGACCAACATCAAGCAGGGCTTCATGGACTCGGAAGACTCCCACGCCGTGGGGGATTTCCTTTTGGAGGTGCGCAACCTCGCTCATTTGGGCAAGGTGATGCGGGCGATCAAGGGCGTGAAGGGAGTCACCCGCGTCGATCGCAAGCAAGTCACCGACGAGGAGACGGGAGAGGAGACGGCGTGAGGGAAAGCGCACGGGCGAGAGGGAGCGCGCGCCTCTCGCGGTTCGGGTCGATTCCGGGGCGTTCGTGGGTCGTGATGTCGGCGCTGCTCGCGCTGGTTCCCCTCGGCGCCGCCCGCGCGACGGGGCTCCAGCTGGGGGCGCGGATCGGTTACACCGATCTTTCCGGAAGTCCGTTCCAAGGGGCCGATTCTTTTCAGGGGACCGAGATCGTGGGCCTCCAGATCGTCCTTCCGTTGACGCGCCGTCTGGCCGTCAGCGTGGAGGGGGAAGGATCCAGCGAGACCATCGACTTCTCCACGCCCGGAGAGTCCGCAGGTTCGATCGAGGACGGGACGGTGGACTGGAGCGATCTCGCGCTCTATGCCTCGGCGCGACTGGGGTTACTACCTCCCAGCGGTCCTCTCGAGGTCTACGTCGGAGGGGGGGCCGGGGTGCACTTCGCCGAGCTCACCTACAAGGATGTCTCGGAAGCGGTCTCCAACGCGCTGGAAGAGAAGCACGGGACCGAGGACAGCGGACTCGAGTGGCACGGTCTCGCCGGCGCCTCGGTCGGATTGGGGCAGCTCCTGTCCGTGTTCGCGGAGACCCGTTATCGGGACGTGACCGGCGAGTTCGACCGCCGCGGCTGGGCCGGCTACGTCGGCCTCAACCTCCGTCTCGATTGAATGATCGCCGTCGTCCAACGGGTGTCCCGGGCCTCCGTCCGCGTGGACGGAGAGACGGTGGGCGCGATCGCGGAAGGCCTGCTCGTGCTGCTGGGAGTCGCAGCGGGCGACACCGCGGACGACGCGGATTGGCTCGCGCGGAAGTGCGCGGAGCTGCGGATCTTCCGGGACGACGACGGGAAGATGAACCGAAGCGTGGAGGATTGCGGGGGGGCGGTATTGGTGGTGTCCCAGTTCACGCTGCTCGGGGATTGCGTGAAGGGGCGCCGTCCCAGCTTCGCGTCGGCGGCACCGCCCGCGGAAGCGGATCGCCTCTACCGCAGCTTCGCCCGGGTTCTGCAGGAACGCGGCCTTCCCGTGGCTACCGGTGTCTTCCAGGCCATGATGGACGTCGAGCTCATCAACGACGGTCCGGTGACCCTCCTGCTCGACTCCACACATCGCAGCAGAAAGGATCGGGATCGTTGAGCCGTCGCCCTTCGTCGCGATTCGGCCGGAGGAACCGGTGAGCCCGCCATTCGGCGCGCAGGGCCCGGGCCTGGCCCTGCTGGGGTTGCAGGGAGCTCCGCTCGCGCTGGCATCCCGATCGCCGCGGCGTCGTGAGCTCCTCCAGCGGCTGCAGATCCCCCTCATCCTGCTGGAGGCGGATGTTCCCGAGGTCTGGGACGGCCGACAACCCCCGGACCGCTACGTCGAACGACTGGCGCAGGAAAAGCTGGACGCCGCGTTGCAACGTTCGGAAGTCCGCGATGCCTATGCCTGCCTCACCGCCGATACGGTGGTCGCGATCGACGGGTTGGTGCTGGAGAAGCCGGAGGACCGCGCGCATGCGATCCGGCTGCTCGATCGGTTGAGCGGCCGCTGGCACGACGTGTGGACCGGCCTCGCGCTGGCCCGGGTGCTTGACGGGAAGCGCTGCTTCCTCAGCACGCGGACGCGCGTGCGCCTGGACTTGGAGTCGGGACCGGTCCGTGATCTCTATCTCGAAACGGGGGAGCCGATGGACAAGTCCGGGGCCTACGGCATCCAGGGCTGGGGCGGCATCTTCGTTCCCGAGATCGAAGGAGACTTCTTCAACGTGATGGGACTTCCGCTGAGCGCGCTGCGCCGATTGTGCCGGGAGCTGGAGGAAGGATGAAGACGCTGGAAACGGTGACCTGGCAGGGCGGTGCGGTGCGGCTCTTGGATCAGCGCGCGCTCCCCGACGAGGAGTGCTATCTGGAGGTGCGGACCGTCCCCGATCTCGTCGAGGCGATCCGGACTCTGGCGGTCCGGGGCGCGCCTGCGATCGGAGTGGCCGGTGCGATGGGGTTGGCGATGGTCGCCGCGGCGTCGCGCGCGCCGGCGGCGGACACCCTTCTGGATGAGATCCGCCGGGCGTCCGAAACGCTGGGGAATGCCCGGCCCACCGCGGTCAATCTCGGGTGGGCCCTGTCGCGGACCGTGCGCCGTCTCGAGTCGCTGGCGATGACGGGAGCGAGCGCCGCCGAGCTGCGCGCGCAGTGTCTCGCCGAGGCTCAGACGATCCGGACCGAAGATCTGGATCTGTCGGACCGGATGGCCCGTGCCGGAGCGGAGCTCCTGCCGGCTCGGGGTCGGGTCCTGACCCACTGCAACACCGGGGGACTGGCCACGGCGGGGGGTGGGACCGCGCTCGGGGTGGTGCTCGAGGCCGCCCGCCAGGGAAAGGAGCTGT
>JAGQHR010000236.1 GCA_020431745.1 Candidatus Eiseniibacteriota bacterium | reverse complement strand
CGGGCGAGATTGCGCAGAACCCGGGCGAGGATCGCTTCCGGTGCGACCTCCAACCGCAGGAGCACCGGTAGCCAGTCGCGACTGGCCGCATGCCGGGTCAGAAAGAGCGATTCTGGAATCGGTTCCGGTCCGTGATAGCCGTCGATGAGATACAGCCGATCGCCCCGTCGGAAGCGCGCACAAAAGTGATAGGGCAGGTTGCAGGGTTCGACCGCGAGCCCCAACCGTTTGCCCACCAGCACGAAGACGAGGGCGAGGCTGATCGGCAGCCCCTTGCCCTCTTCGATCACGTAGGTGAGATCGCTGTGCGTCGGGTGATGGAAGTCGTCGCGGGCGCCCGTCAGGCCCACTTCGTCGAACAGAAACCGGCCGAGGCGCGCCGGTTCCGGCGGTCGCGCCTGTCCCAGGAACGCCTCCGCGAGCGCGTCCAGGTGTTGGCGCAAGGGCGTCGGCCGGGACAGCCCGCTCTGGTACTGCGCGAGCAGCGAGAGCGCGTCCTCGAGTCCGGGAAAGCTCGATTGTTCGGCCAGGCTGCCGGGCCAGGCCTCGCGCAGCTGCCGTCGCCGCGTCGGTTCGGTCAGATCCTCGATGAGCGACAGATCGGACCGGCCGATCGGCGCCGGATAGCTTCCCAAGGCCTCCGTCAGGGTGGGACCGTACGCGTTGAGGGCGCGCGTGACCGCCTCCCGCACGACCGGCGTCTCGTCATCGAGCAGCCGAATCAATTGTTCCAGCGGCACCTGCTCTTTCACCGCTACCTCCTTGGCGCCCCCACGAACCGATGATGCCATCGACCGTCACGACATCCAACGAGGGATTCCCGTTCCCCCCAGGGGTCCGCTATGGTCCTTCGCATCGTCCCCCGTCGCAAGGAGGTAACGCTGGACGCCCCCATCTTCGATACCGCCGCGATCCTGGTCGTGCTGGCGGCCGTGCTCGGGCTCTTCAACCATCACGTGCTCCGCCTGCCCTTCGCCATCGGACTGCTCGTGTCGGCGCTCGTGGCCTCCATGCTGGTCCTGGCCCTCGACGCACTGGTTCCGAGCTGGGCCATCGGGGACGAGATTCGCACCGCCGTCGCGCAGATCGACTTCCACACCGCCCTCATGCACGGGATGCTCAGCTTCCTCCTCTTCGCGGGTGCGCTGCATCTCGACCTCGAGGACCTTCTCAGCCGTAAAGTGCCGATCCTGCTGCTGGCCTCGGTCGGTCTGCTCATCTCGACCGCCGTCGTCGGGTTCGGTGCGTACTACGTGTTCCGCGCGCTCGACCTGGGGGTCTCGCTGGGGCACGCGCTCGTTTTCGGGGCCCTCATCTCCCCGACCGATCCGATCGCCGTGCTCGGGATCCTCAAGTCCGCCGGAGCCCCCCGCGGGCTCGAGATCAAGGTGGCCGGCGAGAGCCTCTTCAACGACGGCTTCGCGGTGCTCGTCTTCACGGTGCTCCTGGCCGCCGTCGGCAGCGGCAATCACGGGGCTCACGGAGGGGACGGCGGATTCAGCGTGGCCACCGTGCTCACGATCTTTCTCAAAGAGGTCGTGGGTGGCGTGGCCCTCGGACTCTTCGGCGGGCTCCTCGTCTATCGGGCGATGCGTGCGCTCGACGAGCCCAACCTCGAGATCCTGCTCTCCGTCGCGCTCGTCATGGGAATCACCGTCGTCGCGTTCCGTCTGCACACGTCCGCGCCGCTCGCCTGCGTCGTCGCGGGCCTCTTTATCGGCAACCACGGCCGGCGCCTCGCGATGTCGGACCGCACCCGCAACGCGCTCGACATCACCTGGTCGTTCCTGGACGAAACCTTGAACGCCGTGCTCTTCCTATTGGTGCGGCTGGAGGTGGTTGCCATCAGCACGGATGGACCGCACCTGCTCGCGGCCGTCGCCACGGTGCCGATCGCTCTCCTGGCCCGGTGGGTCTCGGTCTCCATTCCCGCGCTCGCGTTGCGCGCCCGGCAGGAGCTGCCCGCGGGGACGATCCGCGTCCTGACCTGGGGCGGCCTCAAGGGAGGGATCTCCGTCGCGCTCGCGCTTTCGCTGGGAGACTTTCCGGGACGCGAAGTGGTGCTGACCGCGACCTACGCGATCGTGGTGGCGTCCATCATCGGACAGGGTTTGACGCTGCGCTACGTCATCCGCAGGATCGGCCTCACAGCTTGACGTGCCGGAGGAGGGGATCGAACCCTCACGAGGCTTGCGCCCCGGCGGATTTTAAGTCCGCTGCGTCTGCCAATTCCGCCACTCCGGCCGATCGCTCGCAACGCCTTCCGGCGCGCCAGATCCTACCCCCTGTCCGCCCCGCGGGCCAGCGGACTCCCGGCGCGACCGGTCGACCGGATGGGATGCGAGGGGATCAGGATCCTGCTAGGCTGCCGGCAACATGTCACCCAATCGACTGATCGTCCTCATCGTCGTCGCGATCGCGGTGATCGGAGGGTTCAACAACCTCTCCGGTCTGTTCGTCGACGCGCTCTGGTTCGGAGAGCTCGGTCAATCGGCCGTGTTCTGGACGGTGCTGCGCACCAAGGTCGTGCTCGGGGCCATCGGCTTCCTGATCGCGCTCCTCTACTTCGGCGGCAACCTTCTCTATGCCAACCGGCGCTCGCCGCTGCGGCAGTTCCCGGGGTTCGGAGAGCTCGCACGGGCCCTCCCCACGCAGTCGCAGCTCACGACCCTGCTCACGGTCGCCGCCGTCGTGGCTTCCGGATTCCTCGGAGCGGCGGCCGCCACCGGATGGCTCCCGTTCCTCACCTGTCAGAACCAGGTGCCCTTCGGCGTCAACGATCCGCTCTTCGGTCGCGACGTCGCGTTCTATCTCTTCTCCCTCCCCTTCTTGGAGTTCCTCCGGAGCTGGTTGCTGGGGCTCTTCGGATTCACGCTCGTCGCCTGCACCACCGTCTACCTGCTCAAGGGAGGACTCTTCCTCGAGGGACGGCTCATGCTGCGGCCGGCGCGTCACCTCGTCTTCCTGATCGCGGCCTTCGGGATCGGGCTCGCCTTCCACTTCTGGCTCGCGGGCTTCGGGCTGCTGCAGTCCGCCCGCGGAGTCACGCACGGTGCGTCGTACACGGACGTGCATGCCCAACTGCCCGCCTACCGGATCCTGATCGGCGCGTCTCTGGTGGCGAGCGCGGTCATCGTGGCGGGCGCGTTCCGGAAGAGCCTGCCACTGCTCGCGAGCGGCCCCGTTCTCCTCGTCCTCGCCACCATCATCGGAAGCGCGATCTATCCGAAGGTTCTCCAAAAGATCGTGGTCGAGCCGAACGAGCTGGAGAAGGAAACACCCTACATCAAGCACAACATCGAGCTCACCCGTCTGGCCTACGACCTCCAGGACATCCAGACCGAGTCGCTGGTGCCGGATCGTCTGCTGGATGCCTCCGACCTCGCGGGCAACGAAGCCACGCTGCGCAACATCCGTCTCTGGGACTGGCGACCGCTGCGCTCGACCTACGCGCAAATCCAGGAGATCCGGCTCTACTACAACTTCGTGGACGTCGACGTCGATCGTTACTGGATCGACGGCACCTATCGGCAGGTCATGCTCTCCGCCCGCGAGATGAGCCCCAGTCAGATCCCCGCGGAAGCGCGCACGTGGGTCAATCAGCATCTCAAGTACACCCACGGATACGGACTCTGCCTCAGTCCGGTCGATCGGGTGACGCCCGAAGGGCTGCCCGAGCTGCTGATCCGCGACATCCCACCGACTTCGGCGACCAATCTGCAGGTGACGCGTCCGGCGATCTACTACGGCGAGGAACAGCTCGACTATGCGCTGGTGGGCACCACCACGGACGAGTTCGACTACCCGATCGGAGAGAGCAATGCCAGCACGCGCTACGACGGCGAGGGCGGCATCCGCATCGGATCGTGGTGGCGGCGGCTCCTCTTCGCGAGCCACCTCGCCGATTCCAAGCTTCTGCTGACCGGATACTTGAGCGGAGAGAGCCGCATCCTCCTCCATCGCCGGATCCAGGACCGGCTGCCCAAGCTGGCGTCGTTCCTGCGCTACGATCGCGATCCCTATCTGGTCATCCGCGACGACGGTACCCTCGTGTGGGTCCAGGACGCCTACACGGTGAGCAACCGGTTCCCCTACTCGGAGCCGTTCGGATCGATCAACTACATCCGCAACTCGGTCAAGGCGACGGTCGATGCCTACGACGGAACGACCAAGCTCTACGCCGTCGATCCCGACGATCCCGTGCTCCGGACCTACCGGAACGCCTTCCCCACGCTCTTCACGGACGGAAGCGAGCTCCCCGAAACGATCCGGCGGCATCTGCGCTTCCCGGAGGATGGGTTCTCCGTTCAGGCTCACGTCTACGCGAAGTACCACATGACCGATCCGGAGACGTTCTACAACCGCGAGGATCTCTGGGAGTTCGCGAACGAGTCCTACGGCGGGCGCGAGGCCCCGGTCGAGCCATACTACGTGGTGATGCGGCTGCCCGGCGGGGACGAGGCCGAGATGATCCTGATGGTGCCGTTCACGCCGTCGAACAAGGACAACATGATCGCCTGGCTGGCAGCACGCTGCGACGGGGATCGGTACGGCGAGCGCCTCGTCTTCAACTTCCCGAAGCAGACCTTGGTCTACGGGCCCCGACAGATCGAGGCCCGCATCGATCAAGATCCGGTCATTTCCCAGGCGCTCACCCTGTGGAGCCAGAGCGGATCGCAGGTCATCCGCGGCAACCTGCTGGTGATTCCGATCGCGCAGGGACTGCTGTACGTCGAGCCTCTCTATCTGCAGGCCGAGCAGGGAGAGCTTCCGGAGCTCAAGCGCGTCATTCTCTCGAACGGCGACGACATCGTGATGGAGGAGACGCTCGACGAAGCGCTGGCCAGCCTGGTCGGAGGTACGCCCACCGACTGGAACGCCGCCGCCCGCACGGGCACCGCATCCACCGCGCCTGGGCTCGGTTCGGAGACGAATGGGGCAGGGACTTCCACACCGGCCGGCGCCGGAACGGACGCATCCACGGGCCGCGTTCGTGCTCTGCCTCCCGGATCGCTTTCGCCGGAAGTCACCAATCGGATCGAGGCCGCCCGCAGCGCCTTCGCGGAGGGACAACGCGCACTGCGCTCCGGAGACTGGGCCGCGTACGGCGCGGCTCAACGGCGGCTGCAGGAGATCCTGGACGAGCTTTCCGCCGCCTCGCAGACCCGCTGACGGGGTGTCAGTCGGAAGTCACGCGCGAGGCGACTCCGGCGGACACTACATCGGAGACGCGCGGCGGATCGACCCACCAGGCGCGCTCGACGATTCCGTCTTTCATGAGGATGAAGACCGGAAGCCGCCGATAGTACTGCCGCAGCGCTTTCATCGGGGTGTGGCCCACGGGAAACGCGGGCACGTGCTCCAGGACCCATGCTCTCCGCGACTGATTGTCGCCTCCCAGAACCGCCGCCACGGTAGGGGCACCGTCGGTGCCGGCGATCTCGTCGAGGATCGGGATCGAACGGTCACACGCTTCGCAGTCGGACGAGAAGAGCGCGAGGAGAACGCGTCCCTGGGTGACCGGAACCCGGATTCCGTCGACCGCGATGTCGCTCAGGTCCGCGCCCGGCTTGACCGGCGTCACCCAGGCATCGATCGCGGCCTGCGGGAGCCAGAACGGGAGCGAGATCATGATCGGGATCGCCACGGCGGCGGCCAGGCGTCGGAAGCCCGCCCAGGCGGTGATCCCGGGTAGGAACCAGGCGACCGCCCCGAGTGCCAGGAAGAGCAGGTCTTCGATGATCACGGCTTGGGGACCGCGCGCGGCGGCACGACCGAAGCATCCGCAGCTCTCGGCGTTGCCGTGGGACCAGGCCCAGATCGTCGCCACGATGAAGACGACCAGCAATCCCATGAGAGCGGCGACCGCCCGACGTCGCGCCACCTGCAGGATCGCGCACATCCCGAGGGCCAGCTCGACGACGA
>JAGQHR010000235.1 GCA_020431745.1 Candidatus Eiseniibacteriota bacterium | reverse complement strand
GAGCAGGTGCGCGGCGACCCGGTGTCGACCGCGACCGACGTCTACTCCCTGGGCGTCATGCTCTACGAGCTCCTCGCCGGGGGGAGGCCCCTGGACGTGGCGACCCAGTCGCGGGCGGAGATCGAGCGCATCGTGGCGCGGGATCCGCGGGTCTCCCTCCCCGAGGGATGGCGACTCGACAGCAGGCTACGGCTCCCGTTCCTCGGTGCCGAAACCTTGATGGAAGCCGGCGCGCGGGTTCTGGAGCACCTGGAGCGGCGGATGGCGGAGTTGCGGGAAGCTTCCGAGGACACTCTGAAGGTCTTCGTCGGTCACGGCGGGGGGTTCCGGCACGCGGCCATCCACATGGGTCTGCTCACGGTGGAACAGATGCCCGCGCTGTCGATGGAGTACTGCCAACCCGTGCACCTCGAGTATCGCGGTCCCGGCAAGTGGAGTCATTTGGCAGGCGATTGGAAGATCCGCAGGCGCGAAACACCACGCGACTGAGGAAGGAACGGCATGTCATCCGCGTTGCGTACGAAGTCTCGCCGGACCCCCGGACGTCACGACGGCGCGATCCCCCGATACCGCGGCGGCCCGTGGAGCGAATGCGCCCTCCCGACCCGCGCCGAGGCCTGGCCCAAGTTCGGCACGCGGGCTCTCCGGGACTTGTCCGGCGACGACTACGACATCACCCGGGAGGATCTGCGGACCTACTCGCAAGGCAAGATCTGGGTCTGGCCCGCGGAACACATCTTCTTCCTGTGTGACGTCCATGCGGACACCGAGGCCTTCCTCCGCTGTCTCGTCGCGACCGGAGGCATCGAACGCACCGGCTCCGGCGACACCGAGTACACGCTCACTGAAGTCGGTCGCTCCGCCACCTTCGTGATCGGGGGGGACTGCTTCGACAAGGGTCCGGAGAACCTGCGTCTGCTGCGCGCCCTCGGCGGTCTCATCGACAAGGGCGCCCGCGTCGAGATTCTCGCCGGCAACCACGACGTACGGGCGCTCCTGGGGCTGGCCTACGCCGGCGACAAATCTCCCCGCACGTCCCACCTCTGGGTCCGGATGGGCAAGAAGTCGATCCCGCTCTTCCGCGAGATCTACGATCAGTACCTGACCTCGATGAACGGACGGATCGAGTATCCGACCGACGAGGAGGTGCGAGCGCGGCTGTTCCCCCCCGATTCCTGGTTCGACGAGTTCCCCGCGGTGGCCGCCGGCCGGATCCTGCCGCAAAAGATCGAACGAGAGATCGTGCGCATCCGCGAAAAGATGGTCGAGCTGGTCGAGCGCGCGGCGGAGATGGGGATGACCCTGGGTCAGGTCTACGTCGCGACGCAGCTGGCGCAGCGTCTCTTTCTCCAACCCAACGGCGAGTTCCGCTGGTTCTTCGAACGGATGCGGCTGGCCCGGCGCGCCGGATCCTTCCTGATGATCCATGCCGGCGTCGACGACGAGACCGCCGCCCTCATCCACTCGCACGGCGTGGAAGGCTTGAACGATCGCTTCCGGGAGCTGGTCGAGGACGACCTCTGGGAACTCTATCACGGCCCCGTGGGAAACGCCTTCCGGACCAAGTACCGGGACGCCGACCTTCCGTTGACCGAAGGCGGCACCGAGCTCATGCATCGCTCGGGGATCTACGCCATCGTCCATGGTCACAAGAACTTGCTGCGCGGACCCCGGCTGACGATGCGACGCGGTATCCTCAATGTGGAGTGCGACTCCTCCGTCGACTGCAACACGCGGCGGCTCGAGGGGTTGGCAGGGCCGGGAGCGGCGGCCCTGGTGATCCGCCCGGACGGACAGATGATCGCGCTCAGCGTCGACTACCCCTACGCGAAGGTCTTCACGTCTTCGCGTAATCTTCACATGGTGATTCAGACCTGAACTGCTACGAATGAGGAGAACATGACATGGACGAGCTGGAAACGACCGACGAGGCCATGAGCGATCTCGAGCACGACGGGGAGAACGGCAAGGCGGAGGTCAAGTACGAGAGCTTCCTTCCGTTGGAGGAAGCGGTTTCCTATTTCGAAGCGATCGTGAACGGCATGCGGAACGGCGCCATCACCATCACCCGCGGTGACACCGAGCTGCACCTGCGTCCGCAGGAGTCGATCGAGCTCGCGGTCAAAGCATCGCGGAAGAAGAACAAGGAACGCATCTCCTTCGAAATCGAATGGCGGATGCCGGCCAAGTCGGATCTCCACATCAGCGCGGAGTGACCTTCTCCCGGCGGGGGCACCGGAAGGAGCATCATGGCAAAAGACGAACGCGAATTCTTCCACGAGTCGCTCCAGGACAGCCAGTCCATCGCGGACTATCTGAAGGCGCTGACCGATGGCTTCGCCCAAGGCACCTTCAACGTGACGGACAAGCGCGGCGAGATCGTCCTGCGACCCGGCGGATTGGTGCGGTTCCAAATCGAAGCTTCCCGCAAGCGGGACCGGGTCAAGATGACGATCCGCCTCGACTGGAGTGAGGAGCAACCGGCAACCTTGGACGGGGACCGTCTTTCCATCACGACCGAGGACGAGTGAGCATGCTGATCCAGGAAGGGATCGATGCCAATCTGCGCTTCCTCATCCTGGAGGTGCGGAAGCAGCTGATCGAGACCGAGCAGCTCTTGGATCGCCCCTCCGGATCGGCGAGCGCGCGCGTGCGTGCCAAAGACGACTACATCGACAACCTGAAGACGGTCATCCAGCGCAAGTGTTTCCAGATCGCCTCGGAGATCGCACGGGACAACCGCCCCACCGTCGACCTGCTCAAAGCGATCGACGTGGTGGCGGTCAATCTGGAACGGATCGCCGACTTTTGCGAAAATGTCGTCTCGCAGTCACGGTATCTGCAGGAACCGGACGTCCTGCGCCCCGCCGAGACAGCCCCCTTCTTCGCCGAGCTGCGGGAAGGGCTGGAGCTGATCGAGCCCGCCCTCTTCGAGCGTGACGTGCGGCGTGCCCTCCGGATCTGTCGCATCGAAGCGCGGGTCGACGAGCTCTATCTGGAGGTCTTCCACAAGATCCTCCATCAATTGGAGGGCGGACAGCCACAGGCCCAGAGCCTGGTCACGGCGCTCTTCATCTTCCGCTATCTGGAACGGATGGGGGACTCGCTCCTCAACATCGGAGAAGCGGTGCTCTCCGCCTTCCTCGGCGAGCGGATCAAGGTCGATCAGTATCAGGCGCTGGGACACAGTCTGGAGGAATCCTCGCTCGGCTCGTCCATCGGCGGAGTCAGACTGGAGGCGATGAAGGAGACGCGCTCGGGCAGCCGGGTCGATCGCGTGCGCAGCGCGCCGGGCGAGACCCAGAGCAAGTCCGCAATCTTCAAGGACGGCACTCTCCACAAGCTGGTCGACGAGCGTGAGAGCATCGCGCGGTGGAAGAGCATCAAGCCGGGATTGGTCCCGGAGGTCTACTCCTTCCACGATCACGGAGACCACGGCTCGATCCTCTTCGAGTATCTGCCGGGTAAGAGCCTGGAAGATCTGATCATGCAGGGTGACCCCGACGAGATCCGGACCGGGATGCAGTCGGTCTGCAGCACTCTGCGGGAGGTCTGGACGAGCACGCGCAAGGACCAGCCTGTCTCCGCGGGTTTCGTGAGTCAGATCCGTCAGCGCCTGGGCGAGATCTACGCCCTGCACCCGGAGTTCGACACTCCGGCGTCCGGCATCGGCGCCCTCTCGATCCCGTCCTTCCAGGACGCGCTCGCCCGGGTGGAGGATCTCGATCACATCCTCCAAGCGCCGTTCCGGGTCTACATCCACGGAGACTTCAATCTCGACAACGTGATCTACAATCGACAAACGGGGGAAGTGCACTTCATCGATCTCCACCGGTCGCGGGAGATGGACTACGTGCAGGACGTTTCGGTCTTTCTGGTCTCCAACCATCGCCTTCCGGTGTTCGAAGCCCCGATCCGCAAGCGGATCCACGAGGTGATCCTCTACTTCTACGACTTCGCCTGCGACTTCGCAGAACGGTCCGGGGACACCACCTTCGCCGTGCGCTTGGCCCTCGGCCTGGCCCGGAGCTTCGCGACTTCGACGCGGTTCGTGCTCGACCCCCGCTTCGCCCGCAACATGTTCCTACGGGCCCGGTATCTGGTGCAGCTCTTGGATGGATGGGACCGCAGCCAGTTGGAGCGCTTCCGCGTTCCCAAGGAAGTCCTGCTGGACTGAGTGATGGCGTAGCGGTCCCGCGCCGGGGCCTCGCGTCGAGGGGGAGATCGCATGACGCCATACCGCACCGCGGTCGTGGGAGTGCCCGGCAGCTGGTCTTCCGAAGCCCTGGCCGACGCCTTCGCCGCCCGCTTCGGGGAGCGCCACGTCGTCGATCTGAGCAAGGTCGCCCTCGATACCGAGGACGGACGCGTTCATACCGATCAGCTCGACCTGACCACGCTCGACGCGATCTTCATCAAGAAAGCGGGCCCGCACTACGGCCCCGACCTCCTCGACCGGCTGGAGCTGCTGCGCGTCGCGGAAGCGAAGGGCGTGCTCGTCATGAGCTCGCCCGAGCGAGTCTTGCGGCTGCTCGACCGGGCCGCCTGCACGATTTCCCTGGCCGCCGCGGGCCTCCCCCTGCCTCCGACGCGGATCACCGAGAGTCTGGAGCTCGCGGTGGACGCCGCTGTCGAGTTCGGCGAAGCGGTTCTCAAGCCGCTCTACTCGACCAAGGCCCGGGGGATGGAGGTCGTGTCCGGAAGTCGGGCCGAGATCCGATCGCGGATCGTCGCCTTCCAAGAAGCCGGCAATTCCGTGCTCTACGTACAGAAGAAGATCGATCTCCCCGACCGCGACCTCGGCGTCGTCTTTCTCGGGGATTCCTACCTGGGAACCTACGCCCGTGTCGGACACGAATCTTCCTGGAACACCACGATCGCCGCCGGCGGACGGTACGAGGCGCACGACCCCACCGATGCGACCGTCGCGGTCTCCCGGCGAGCCCGGGATCTGTTCGGGCTGGAGTTCACGAGCGTGGACGTGGTCGAGACCACTCGAGGTCCGATCCTCTTCGAGGTCTCCGCCTTCGGAGGGTTCCGCGGACTGCACGACGGCCTCGGCATCGACGCCCCGGCCCGCGTCGCGGCCCACGTCGAGGAGCGGATCCGGAGCGCGAAAGTGGGAGTGGGACGATGATCGCCGCGGTGACTCTGACCGCTCTCGTCGAGGATGCGCTGGGACGGATGCGCGAGCGTCACGTCCTCCGCCTCCGCCTCGGAAGCTACCAGGCGACGATCCATTCGAACTCACAGGAGCTGTTGGATCTTCTGGACCGTTACTTCCAACCGTTCGGCCCTCAAACAGAGCGGTCGAGCGGAGAGCCCACCGACGGCGGCTTCGGGCGGCATCTCTTCGCGATCGAGTGCGCTTCGCCCCACTATCCCCTTCCCTTCCAAGACTGGGCGCGTGATCCCGGCAAGAAGGGTCGCAAAGAAGCTCATTGCGACGTCCTGGGCGGACGCGTGGTCAAGAAGATCCGCACCGGAATGCACTTCCTCATCGGCGGCCCGACGCGCGTGGCACTGGGACCGGCGCTCGCCAACGCGAATCAGATCGTGAACTTCATCAACTTCGACTATCTCAATGCGAAGATGGCCGAAGGCTGGAAGCTCTGTCACGCCGCCGGCGTCGTGCTGGGCGGCGAGGGTCTGGTCATCGCCGCATCGTCCGGCGGAGGCAAGTCGACCCTGGCGCTGCATCTGCTCAGTCGGCACGCCGACTTCACGAGCAACGATCGGGTTCTCCTGCGACACGATCCCGCCCGCGATCGCGTCGAGATGTGCGGCGTGATGAAGCTCCCGCGCATCAACCCCGGCACCGCGCTGCACAATCCGAACCTCCACGAGGTACTCCCGCAAGAACGACGCACCGCGCTCCGGGCGATGCCCGGAGACGAGCTTTGGGAGCTGGAAGAAAAGTACGACGTTCCCTTCCCCGATCTCT
>JAGQHR010000234.1 GCA_020431745.1 Candidatus Eiseniibacteriota bacterium | reverse complement strand
CATCTGCTTGTCGAGCAGGATGTGGGCGAAGTCTTCGCGCTCGGACACGGATGCGGAGGTCCAGCTGCCCTGTCCACGCACCCGCTCGAACTCGTCCCGGACCTGCGCCGCCGTGAGCTCGTAGCCGTCGATCGAGGCGGCGGCCCGCGGCCCCGCCGGGCTCGAGCAGGCAGGGGCGCCATAGAGCAGCGCCGCCGCCAGGACGGCACCGACCGCGGCCCAGCACCGCGATGCCGGACCGGCCGTCAGAGGCGGTCCCCCGCGGCGTCCCCGAGGCTGCGTGAACGTGCGATTCCAACCGTCTTCCACATCTCCTCCTTCGCGAGTCATTCCCACCGGAGAATGATACGGGATCCGCGGCCCGTCCGCCTCCCGGGGAGCCGGATGTCGCTCCGGACTCCACCGAGGACTTGCCGGGATCCGCGCTCGGGCCGCGCCGGGATGGATCTCCGGTCTCAGAAGGCGGTCTGGAGCCGCAGGTGAATCCGTCCCTCGGAGAAGCCACCGGATCGGGGGATCCCGAGATCCAGGGCGAGGGTTTGTCGGCCGGTGCGTGCCGCCATGCCGAAGCCCCATCCGGTGAGATCGTCGACTCCGTGACTCCGTGAGAGAGGGCGGAACCACGCGGCGTCGAAGAAGCCGTAGGCCCGTCCTTCTCCGAGGAGAAACGGGGCTCCGACCTCGATCTGGCTGGCCCCGAATCGGCGGGCGGCGACCGCGCGCTCCCGGCTTCCGCGCACCGTCGTCGCGCCCCCGACCCAGAGCGCCTCGGCGGGGGACAACGTCTCCGTGGGAGCGGCCAACCCGCCGGCCCGCCCGTGCCAACGCACGACCAGGGGCCCCACGTGCCGGAACTGTTCCGCCTCGACCTCGACCCGATCCAGCCGCTCGCGCCGATTCGGCTCGTCGCCGGGAGGATCGATCCGGCTGTGGCCCGTGCGGAAGGTTCCCGCCGCTCGACTGCCGCGCCAACCCGCCCGCAGTCCCTCGTAGCGCGCTCCGAAGACCGTGGACGATCGACGGATCACTTCGGATGGTTCCGCACCGACCACCGCGCGACGTCGCTCGACGCCCGCGGATACGTAGAAGTCGACGCCCACCGTCGCCTCGAGCCCGGCCTCCCAGCGATCCAAGGTGTAGGTCGAGTCCTGCACCTCCTGACTGACGGCGAGATCGACGCCCAGGGGCCAGCCGAAGAGCAGCGGTTCATGATAGCCCAGGTCGTAGCGCGATTGTTCCGCCGCCGCCCGCTCCCACTCGAAACGAAGGCGCCTCCCGGTGCCGAAAAGGTTGCCCAGGTGGAGCGACGCGTATCCGGACACCGTCTCCGACGCCCCGGCGTAGCCGAGCGCGCCTTCCGCCCGGTTGTGCGGCCCTTCGCGCACCGGATAGTGCAGTGCGACCGTCCCGTCGTCCTGCAGCTCCACCTCCGGCGCCTCCACTTCGAGAAAGAGCCCGCTCTGTTCGAGACGACGGCGACCACGCTCGAGTCGCGACTCCCGGAAGAGGCGGTCCGGACGGAAGCGGATCCAGTCTTCGAGAAAACCAGCCTGCGTGCGGACCGCGCCCGGGAACTCGACCCGGGAAACGCGGGCGAGCGGGCCCGGATCGCACCGCAGTCCGGCCCGCACGTTTCCGTTCCGCACGGTCACGCTCTCCACCGTCGCGATCGCGAAGGGGTAGCCGGCCTCCGCCCAATCCGCGATCCAGAGGCGGACGGCGCGCTCGAACCGCACGCGCGAATAGTCGCCTTCGAGCGCGGGGGCGGGCACCACGGGACCGACCCTGCCAGGCGGACGCCGCACCGAGACCGCGAGGGAATCCCAGCGCGCGGACTCTCCTTCGTCGACGGTCAGCTGCACCGAATCGGTGATGGTGAGCTCGAGGCGGGCCTCCAGGAAGCCCGCCTCGACGAGCCGGGATCCGAACGCGTCCAGCAGATCGGGCGTCGCCCCGCCGCGCGCCAGCGCCCGCGCGACCTCGTCGGAATCGATGCGATCGGTTCCCCGGACGACGATCTGCGCGGGAACCAGGATCGCGGGCCCCCCACCGGGTTCACTCGCCTGCGCATTCGGCAACCATGCGCACCACGCCGACAGCAGAACGAACGCCCAGGGCAGCCGGCTCGGGATCCGGCCGGTCCTCCCGATCAGTTCATCGACCCACGACGGGGCTCCCTCGTTCCGTGCATCCCTCGGTTTCATGTTCCTGCTCACTAGAACGTCGCCCGCAGCTCGGTGCGCGCGTCCCGAATCGTGCGCCCGTCGTCCGGTCGGGTCTCTCGGAACGAGAACGAAAGATCGAGCGCGTCCCGGAGCTGGACCGTCGCGACGGCGCGCGACACCCATCCCGGCACCTCGAGATCGCGGCTCGCGCGTCCCGAACCCGCGCGCCGCTCCACCCAGGTACGCGTCGTGCGCAGCTCGATCCGCCCGCGCGACTGGGGACTGAAGACGAGCGCCGGACTGAGCTCGGACACGACGGCCGACTCCTCTCCCCCGATCCGATCCCGCCAGCGGCCGCTCCCTCGCAGCAGTCCCGAAAGCCGACGCCAGAGCCCGACCTCATGCTCGGACGCGACACGGGTGGACGTCCAGCCGGTGCGCCCCCCGCCGGTGGCGGCCGTGACCGTGCGCTGATCGCGATCCCGCTCGATCTCCAGGTCCGCAGACCAACGCTGCGCGGGGCGCGAGCGCAGGCGGAGACCGAACAGGCGATAGAGAGACTCTTCCCGGAGCCCGCTGGTCGGCGCGCGCGAGAATCGCCTCTCCTCACCGGTGAGTCGCGGAGAGGCCCAGCGCGCCGCGGGAAGCAGACTGAGGTCGGCGCGCATGCGAACGTCGACGAGCGACAAGGCACGCCGCCCCAGCAGCACCGGAAGGACGCGAGGCCAGAGGTACGAAGTGGGCCGCTCGGTCTCGATCCGCGCCGTCCAGCTGTGCACCAGCCGGGCCGTGGAAAGTGCGCGCCGCAGCCACGGGCCCTCCGCGTCGCCGCGACGGGAGAGATCCGCCTCGGTGCGGAACGAGGCGTCGATCCGTTGCACGCGGCTGGGGTCGCTCTCTTCGCGGAGGAACACCTCGTAGTCGCCGATCCCCTGGTAGACCCCGAGCGAGTCGTAGTGGCCGGCGCTCTCGCCCACGAACTCGATGCGTTCGATCCGCCGTCTCTCCACCGCGGTCGACAGCTCCAGACGTGTCTCCTGCTGGAAGAGTCCGTCTCCCGCCCGTTCCAACCACCGAACTTGGCCGAGGTCGCTGGTGACACGAGGCCGCTCGTCCTTCGGCTCCAGCTCGCGGCGGGTGAAGCTCCCGGCGAGATAGCTCCCTCCGGGACGACGCCACTCCGCGGACGCGCTCCCCGTCCGTCCGATGTCCTGCAGCTGCGAGCGGGCGCCCGACCGGGAATAGGTGTCGCGGCGGGTCAGCTCCATCGAGAGCCGGAGCGCCTCCCACCGCCGTCCGCTCCCGAGCCGGAAGGCACTCTCGTGATAGAACGATCCCCGGCGCTCGTCGCCCGTGCCCTGCCGCGTCTCCTCGTGGCGATAGCGTCCTTCGGTGGACACCCACGGCCCCAGCCAAGTCACGCGCACCTGATCCCGCGCGCGCAGGCCCCGACCGGCGCTCTCCGGGGACGTGTCGTGGCTGAAGGCTCGCAGCACGCGGGCCGCGAGGTCGAGGTGCCCCCGCTGCGCGCCTGCGTCGAGCGTGGCGCGTCGCGCATCGAAGTCCTTCCGGTTTTCCAGCGACTCCAGCGAGAGGACGAGGCGGGTTCGCGCCGCTTCCCATGTCGTGTCGAAGCCGAAGCGACGATCTCCCATCTCCAGGCGCGCCGGATCCACGTTCCAATCCAGCGCGTAGTAGGACGGATTCAGACGATCGAGCGACCGGAAGCGCGCATCCACCTGACGCCACCGGCCGGCCAGGCGAAGCCGGCTCCCCCCGAGCGAGAGCCCCCGCGAGACGAGCTCGGCAGACGCCGCCACACCTTGATTGTCCCCGTCGTCGCGGGAGGAGAACGTGTTCGCATCGTGATCGGAGACGGCGACCTCGCTGCGCAGGCCGAGGTGTGCCCCGAGCTCCGTGATGCCGGCGACCGCCAGGATCGCCGTGCTCTGCGGCCGGGCGATCTCGCGACCGGGCACGAAGTCTCCGTTCTTCTCCCCCACGAAGACGTAGTACGGAGTGCCGTCGACGTCGGTCGTGTCGCTGTAGGTGCCCTCGTTTTCTCCGACCGGCTCGAAGCGAACCTCGTAGGAGCCGCTGTCCGGACCGGTGTAGACGAAGAACGCGGTGGCCAAGGTGTCCACGAACACCTGGTCATAGCTTCCGAGACCCGGACCGACGAAGACGATCCCGGAGCGCAAGGCATCGGAGGGTCGATCGCCGGCCTCCCGCAACGCCGCGAGCTGTTCCTCGCTGAAGGGAAGTCCGAGGGGATCGTGACGATCGTCGCGCTCGACGATCCAGGTGGCACGTACGCCGGATCCCGAACGCACCTGGCCATTCCCCGTGGCGCGGGGATCGACGGAGAGTCCGGGGCCACCCTCACCGAATCGGCTCGGTGCCGTTGGTTCGGATGAACCCGGGCCTCCGAATCCATCGTCTCCGGCTCCTGCCAGAGCATCGGGATCCGGGGACGCTCCCGCGCCGATCGATGCGCTGTAGACGGTGCGGGCATAGCTGTCCACGGCCAGCTGGTAGTCGACCGCGATGCGCGAGTAAGCGGTGATCGGATCACGCCCGGTGAACGTGAGGGTGCCCTCCGCATAGTCGATGATGTAGTCGGCATCCTCACCGCGGGTGAGCCGCCGTCCTTCCAACCAGACGGTCTCGCTCCCGGCCACCACCGGCACGGTCACGGTCGCGTTGTTCTCCCCCAAGTCGTACGGCCCCTGCTTTCCTTCCACTCCCAGAAACTCGACCGAGCGGAACTCTCCCGGTGAGCTCGCTCCCGCGGCAAAGAGCCGAACCGACTCGGGACGCACTTCCCCCTGCACGCCTTTGAGCTGACGTTGGAAGCGGGCGAAGTCGGACGGGGGAAGCTGGAGCAGATAGTCGCCGAGGGTCATGCGCGCCCGCGGTCCCTCCACCTCGACCAGCACCCGATCCAGCTCGTCGAGCTGCGTCGAGGTGCCTTCCGGCTGGAGCGGGGTGTCCCGGTCGGTGAGCACGGCGTTGACCCGGACGTTCTTTCCGATCATCCCGCGGACATTCAGATCGAGCGACTGTTTGAGCGCGAGATCCTGCTGCGAACCGACCTCCACCGAGAACGTCTTGCTCCCGGCGATCTGCAGACGACCGAAGGACGCGTCGTCGGTTTCCTGGAGCGGGGTCTCGACGACGAACTGGGTGGAGTCGGCTCCGTGGTAGGGGCGGTGCAGCCGATACTCGTCGAGGACGGCGAGGGGGAACGCGCGATAGCGGAAGGACACGGTGTCGCCGGTCTCGAAGCCACGCAGCAGCCGCAGGGTCCCCCTCCGCGGATCGAGCAGGAAGTCGATGCCCCGCGAGAGCGTGGTCTCGCCCCGGCGCAGAACGAACGTCGACGGATCGATCCAGCCCCGGGGAAGCTGATAGCGGAGGGAGTCGGCATCGACGACGCGGTGTCCGGACACCAAGCCGGCCGTCCACTCGAAGCGGATCGGGGCCGCGTGTGAATCATCCGCTGCCGGCGCGACCTGCGGATCGTGCGGCGCGGGGATCGCGCTCGGCTCGCCGGGTTCCTGAGCCGCGCGCGGACCGTCCGCCCCCTCGGCGACGTGCGGACCGCCCGATTCCTCGGCCGCGAAAGCCGGAGCGTCGGGGAGCAGGAGCGTGCAAACCCCGACCAGAAGGAGGAGCCAGGAACGAGGGAGCCCCTGGCCACGCCCCGTGGCCGCCCGCGCGCGTGCAGGCCCGCGGTTTGATGGAAATCGTGATCGGATAGGCGTCCTTCCTGCGAGCTCCCGCTCCGGCTCCCGTTCC
>JAGQHR010000233.1 GCA_020431745.1 Candidatus Eiseniibacteriota bacterium | reverse complement strand
TCGAGGGACAGCTCCCCTGGATCCACTGCGACGAGACGCAGCTCCGGCAGATCCTCCAGAACCTGATCGAGAACGCGGTGCGGCACCTGGGCGCCCCCTCCGGGGAAGTCGCGGTCACAGCGGAGCGGATCGCCGGCGCATGGCTCTTCTCGGTCCGGGACTCGGGACCGGGGATTCCGCGCAAGCACCATGAACGGATCTTCGGACTCTTCCAGACTTTGCGCTCGAAGGACGATGCGGATTCGAACGGGGTCGGGCTGGCGATCGTGAAGCGACTGGTGGAACGGGCCGGGGGCAGCGTGCACGTCGAATCGGACGAAGGCATCGGCAGCACGTTCCGCTTCTCGATTCCCGATCCCAAAGAGACACCGGATCCACGATCGGAACGCTGAGCCGACAGGCGGCGGGAAACATCATGGGAAAACGGAGACGAAGCGACATGGATGACGCGAAGCAATCGCCACGGAACGAGGCGGCCCAGGCGGGCACGACGACAGCTCCCCCTCTGGTGTGTCTGGGTGCTTCGGCCGGAGGGCTCGAGGCGTTGGAGACGTTTTTCTCCTCCATCCCCGCCGACACCGGAGCCGCATTCATCACGATCGTGCACCTCTCACCGGACTTCAAGAGCCTCATGCCGGAGCTCCTTGCGCGCCGGACGAACATGCCGATCGCATCGGCCACCGACGGGACCATCCCCGAGCCGAACACCATCTGCGTGATTCCCGCGGGGCAGAACATGGTCCTGAGCGATGGATGCCTGCGTCTGGAAGCACAGGACCGGACGCCGGGCCATCCGCTACACCTTCCGATCGATATCTTCCTGCGGTCGCTGGCCGAGGGGGCCCCGCACCGATCGATCGCGATCATTCTCTCCGGCACCGGCAGCGACGGCTCCCGCGGGGCCAAGGCGCTCAAGGACGCCGGCGGCATCGTGCTCGTGCAGGACCCCGACGCCGCGCGCTTCGACGGAATGCCGAAGAGCGCGCTGGAGACCGGGGCGGTCGACGCCCATGCCCCGATTCCCAAACTGGCACGCATGGTCGCCGATCTCGCCCGCGGGTCGTTCGGGGAGTCCGGTAGAACGGTTCCGGAGATCCAGGAGGAACCCCGGCCGGATATCTCCGGCATCGTCGAAGTGATGCGGAGCTACGTCGGGATGGATCTCAGCTATCTTCGGGAAAGTACCTTCCAACGCCGCATCCGGCGCCGCATGACCCTGCTCGGGGTGACCTCGATCGACACCTATGTCTCCCGGCTGGCCGGGGATGCCGCCGAGGCGCGGGCGCTCCGCCAGGACACGTTCATCGGAGTGACCGGTTTCTTCCGGGACCCGGAGGCGTTCGAACGGTTGCAGGAGCGACTCGAGGCCGAGCTCCTGCGCCGCGAGGACAACACCCCGCTCCGGATCTGGGTCGCGGCCTGCGCCTCGGGGGAGGAGGTGTATTCCATCGCGATCCTCGTCCTGGAAACGCTCGAGAAGGTCGGCCAGATCCGCGCCGTCAAGATCTTCGCCACCGACATCGACGACGAGTCGCTTGCCAAGGCGAGCAAGGCGAGCTACCCGGCGGCCAACATCGTCGACATCGGCGCGGCCCGCGTCGCCCGCTATTTCGATCACCAGGGCGACTCAGTGACCGTCAAGCCCGAGATCCGGGAGCTCGTCATCTTCGCGCAGCACAATCTGGTGACCGACCCGCCGTTCACCAAGGTCGATCTCGTGAGCTGCCGCAACTTCCTGATCTATCTCGAGGCGGACGCCCAGGAATCGGTCCTCGCCTCCCTCCACTTCGCCCTGCGAACCAACGGCCTCCTCCTGCTGGGTCCGGCGGAGGCACTGGGGCGGATTTCCGGCGAGTTCGAGGTCCTCGACTCGAAGTTCAAGCTCTTCCGCAAGACCCGCGAGGCCGTGCTGCCATCGATGCGGCGCCGCGTCGGGATGCGGGACCCCGTTCGCGCCCTCGAGCGTCCGACGCCCCGGGGCGCCGACCGGAGCCGGGAGTTCTCCCTGCTGCAGGTCGTGGACGCGATCACGGAGAAGGAAGGCCGGAGCGCGATCGTCGCCGCGCTCGACGGGGAGGTGTTGGAAACCCTGGCCGATCCCCTGGAGGTCTTCCGGGTCCCCAAGGGAAAGCCGATCAACGACGTCGTGCGCATCGTCATCGACGCCCTGAGCCCGGCCGTCACCACCGGGCTCCAGCGGTTGCGGCGCGGCGACTCCGAAGCGAACTACACGGTGGATCTCGGTGGTGCCGAGCCGCGCCGCGGACACGTCAGCATGTGCAAGCTCCCATCGGTCGGACCGGTCCCGGAGCGCGTGCTGATCGTCGTCGAGGCGATCTCGGTCCGTCGCAGCAGCAAGTACGTCGAGCAGGCCACGCTCGACGAGGAAGCCACTCACCGGATGGGCGAGCTCCAGCTCGAGCTGCAACAGACTCGAGAAAGCCTGCAGGCGACCATCGAAGAGCTGCAGTCCTCCAACGAGGAACAGCAATCGACGAACGAGGAGCTGGTCGCCTCCAACGAAGAGCTGCAGAGCACCAATGAGGAGCTGCAGTCCGTCAACGAGGAGCTGTTCACCGTCAACATCGAGTACCAGTCGAAGATCGCGGAGCTCGCGGTGCTCGCGGCCGATCTCGACAACCTGCTCCGGAGCATCGACATCGGAACGCTCTTCCTGGACGCCGAGCTGCGGATCCGCCGCTTCACCCCCGCCATGGAGCAGGTCATCAAGCTGCTCGAGCACGACATCGGTCGTCCGATCTCCCAGTTCGCGCACAACCTCGGCTCGGACTTCCTGCCGGACATCCAGAGCGTGATCCAGTCGGGGAACCTGCGGGAGCGGGAGATCCGCGGCGCCCGGGGCAACTGGCTGCTTCTGCGCATCCTGCCCTACCTCACTCCCGCCGCGACCAGGCCCAGCGGCGTGGTCATCACGCTCGTCGACGTCACACCGATTCGCAACGCCCGGGAGATGGCGCGTCTGGCCAACGACCAGCTGTCCCACGCCAATCACGAGCTCTCCCGGCAGCGGGAAGAGCTGGAGGATCTGTTCTCGATCGTGGCCCACGATCTCAAGCGACCGGTCGGTTCGCTCAACGGCTTGCTCCACCTCTTGCAGGGGTCGGGCGGAGGCCTGCCGGAGAGCGCCGGACCCCCGACCGGCGAGCTGCTGGCACGCGCCGAAGCGGAGTGCCAGCGCATGGAGCGCATGCTCTCGGACTTGGGCCACGTTTCGGGCATCACCCGCCGCAGCGTGCCGCGGGAGGAGGTCGAACTCCAGAGCTGGCTGGACGAGATCGTTTCGCAGTTTCAGGAGGAAGCCGCGAAGAAGGAGATCCGGCTCAACTGGACCTGCGACAACGCGTCGGTTCGCATCGCGCGGGCGGCAATCGAGGAGTCCCTCCTCAATCTGATCGAGAACGCCCTGCGCTACGGCACGACCAGCGAGCGGCCCCGCGTCGACGTCTCCTGCCAGGTCAACCAAGATGTCCTGGAGATCTCGGTGCGCGACAACGGACAGGGAATCGCGATCGAGAACCACCAGAAGATCTTCGAGCCGTTCCGCCGTCTCCAACCGGAGCTCTGCAACGGTTCAGGGATCGGCCTGGTGGCGGCCCGCCGTTTGATCACAAAGCTCGGCGGCACGGTCGCGCTCGATTCCGAGCTGGGGCAGGGCGCGAAGTTCACGATCCGCGTGCCGCTGCTGGACCGGCTTCGCGCCGACGCGCGCCAGCGCGAGCTCCAGGTCCTGCTCGTGGAGGACGACGCCCTCGATGCGAAGTCGATCGTGCGCGCGCTGGGCGAGAGCGTTCAGGTCACGCGGGTCAAGGAGATCGCGGAAGCCGACGAGCGGCTCTCGAACCAGTACTTCGACGTCGTACTCCTCGATCTCTCCCTTCCCGACGGGCATGGGTTCGAGCTGGTCCAGAAGATGCGGACCGATCTGGGACTCGAGGTGCCGGTCGTCGTCATCACGGGGCACGGCGAAGGCGTGGTTCCGAGCGCGATGAGCGCCTCGATCTCGGGCTACGTCCCGAAGTCGGACCTGACGCGCGACACGTTGCATTCGTCGATCGCGAGCGCGATCCACCGGGGGTAGATCAGGAGCGCGGGAGATCGAGGACGGTCGTCGCGAAGTCGACGAGGGTCTGGATCTTGAGGGAGAGCGCGGCGAACGACATCGGCTTGACGACGCAGAAGGCTGCGCCGTTCTTGTAGCAGAGCTCGTGCAGTTTCGGCTGCGACGAGGAGGTCATGATCCCGACCGGCAAGGCCAGGAAGCGCGGGTCGGACTTGATCTTCTCGAGCGCCTCGGATCCGTCCATGCTTCCCATCCGCTGATCGAGCAGAACGAGATCGGGCGGGGGATACTTCTGGCGATCGTCGTAGGGAGGATTCCCCAGGACGTAGTCCACCGCCTGGGTGCCGTCGAAAACCTCTTCCAGCTCGCACGCCTCCGCCTTCGCCGCGGTCATCGCGTGACGGAAGATCAGGTGGAAGTTCTGGTCGTCGTCGGCCAGGAGAAGTCGCAGTTTTCGAGGCATGCCTATTCCTACCGGCCGTGAGCCGGCCTCTCCGGAATCGTCTGGAAAACGGGACCCGTTCGAGGCGCTGTCCGGGTCTAGTTCGGTCATCGCGGCAGGTGCCTTGAGCCTGACCGGCGCAAAACGACGATCCGACCAGGCACCGTCCTCCGAAGCGTCCGGCCGGCCCCAAGCACAGGGCCACGAAGGAGATACGTGGTATCACGTGTTTCACCTTGTCAATCTTAGGTACAAACCCCTACCTTGGGACGCGCGTCTGGAGGGCTCTCGTCCTCCCGTTTCCACGGCCGTGGGCAGGAACCCGAGGCGGGGCACGCAACGGTCCGCACCGCGAGCGAACGAGGCACAGGGCATGACCGAGTCGGATCTCGAATCCGCCATCATCCGTCTCGAGGCGGCCGCATTCCGGCATGGCGCCGACGGGGCGTTCGAGGATGCCACGACGTGGCTTCTGGAACGGACCCTGGAAACCCTTCCCCTCCGGGGAATCGGGTTTCGGACCCCCGATCTCGGACCTTCCCCCGAGTGTCTGACTCGGGGCGTTCTGAGCTCTGCACAGGCTGCGGAGCTGATTCGCACTGTGCTCCCCCTTACGGTCGAGTTGCGTGCGGATCTGGAGCACGCCACGGCCCGGGTCACCCCCGCTGAGCCCCTCGAGATCGAGATCGAGGGGGCCTCCGGACTCGGCGACGATCTAAGTGCCGCGTTGCGCGCCGAATCCGTAACCCGCTTCTGGGTGATCCCGCTCGTGCTGGCCGGCCCCCGGACCGCATCCGCCTCGGAGCGGGGTACGCTGTTGGTCCTGCATTCCGCTCCCTCGGGCTCGCTCGACTCGGTCGTGCGCCGCCTTCAGGAGATGTGGCAGATCTTCCTCGGGTCCCGTTTGCGGGATCAGGACCACCGGACTTTGATCGCGGAGATGGACGCCGTGCTCGCCGCTCCGCCCGATGCCATCATCGTGATCGACGCCGCAGGGACGATCGAGCTGGTCAACCCGGCCACGGAGCGGGTCTTCGGTTGGAAGGCCCACGAGCTGCGGGGAAACAACGTCCGTATGCTCATGCCGGAACCGTTCCGCGTCCACCACGATGGCTATCTGCGAAACTATCTGAGCACGGGCCGGGCGCGCATCATCGGCCTGGGCCGGGAGGTCGAGGCGCTCCGCCGGGACGGTTCGATCTTCCCGGTGGATCTGTCGGTCGGAGAAATCGCTCCCGTCACCGGTCGGCCACGCTTCATCGGGCTCATCCGGGACATTTCCGAGCGCAAACGCACGGAACGTGAGCTGGCGGAAACCCGCGACCGTCTGACCCACGTCTCGCGCGTGAGCACGTTGGGAGAAATGGCCTCGGGCATCGCGCACGAAGTGAACCAGCCGCTGGCCGCGATCGTCGCCAACTCCCATGCCTGCCATCGTTGGCT
>JAGQHR010000232.1 GCA_020431745.1 Candidatus Eiseniibacteriota bacterium | reverse complement strand
TCATGGAGATCACCAAGTTGGACCAGGTGCTCGAGATCACTGCGACCCGCGCGGATGCGATGGAGGCGATCGGCGCCGACCTGTCCGAGGAGGACGATGCGGACGACGGGGAGTGATCCCGCCAGCGGACTCTTTCAGCGGAACGAAACTGCTCCGATCGCGATTCCGAGGATGATCCCCATCAACACCTGCGGGTAGGTGTGACCCAAGAGGGTCTTGAGTGCTTCGCGTGGTACTACGTCCTCGTCCATCAGGTGCCGCAGCTCGTGCATCAAGCGGTTGAGCAGTGCCGCATGCATCCCCGCATGCCGGCGGATCCCGGTCGCGTCGTAGATCACGATGTAGCCGAAGACCGCGGAGAGCGCGAAGAACGGGCTCCCCCAGCCGTGGGTGAGGCCGACCCCGGTCGCGAGCGCGCTGACGGCGGCGCTGTGCGCGGATGGCATGCCGCCGGTCTCGAGAACGCGCGAAAACGCCTTGGCCGGCGACTCCGTGAACAACGCGAGCACGACCTTGAGGCCCTGCGCTACCAGGCTCGCGATCACCGTCGTCCAAAGTAGACGATTGTGGAACAGTTCGTCCAAGGGCAGTCACCTCCGCACGAGTCGGCTACCGGGACAGAGTAGCGCATTCCGCAGGTGTGCGAAGGCAGCCGAACGAACGACGAACGGTGCGGGAGCGGCTCTTCAAACCGCGACGCTGACGCGAACGGAGTGATCCAAGCGGAAGAGGATCCGTTGACCCGGCTTGAGGGCGATGTCCTTTCCCGGCGTCACGATCGTGGGATCGGAAACCACGGACCCTCCGGCCACAGCCGACGGACGCGAGGCGAGATCCCGCGCGACGGTGGCATAGGGCGTGAGCGAGCCGGCATCCTCCGGTTCGGTCCAGCGCGACACGAGCTGAATCGGGCGTGTTTCGATCGTGAGCTGCGTCCCCTCCCGGGACTCTAAGTGCTGGAACTCGATGGCCAGGGTGGCCGGATCGCCGGAGCTGGCCGGCGTCGCGCTCGTTACGATTCCGCGGACTCTCGTGCCCGCGGGAACGAGGATGCGGTCGTCCAGCTGGATGGGATCCGTCGTTACGGCCACGACCTCGTCGCCCGGATGGCTCCGATCGGAGCGGACTCCCTTCTGGAGGCTGACCATGAGCGGGGTCCCGCTCGGGATCTCGATCTCCGGTGCGGTGCCGCAGCCGGTCGCCAGGAAAAGGATGAGGGTCGCGCCCAAGAGTCCCAGTCGCATCGTCGACGCTCCTTGCCGTGCCGTCCTTTGCCGCGGCCCCCCGGCCGCCCCTTCGTTCGGATGAGAATCAACGGATGTGCCAGGCGTCGAGACGCCTCCGGGGGCTTGCCCGATCGACGGCAAATCATCACGATTGCGAGGTGTTAGGGCACTCACTCGTCCCCGGGAAGGCAGATCTCCGATCGGGAGGTGGACACTTCTTGAGGTAGAAATGCCAGCCCCCTGTAATTCCCACACGAATATCGACCGTTCAGGACCCATGGCTCGATTCGGCCGAGCCGAGTAAGGTGTTATATGATATGGAATTAAGTCGTTTTGTCCGGTGCCGGGCAAGGTGGCACGGTTCGTGTGGGCGTCCCGGGGAACGCACCGGGGCGCAGGGCCCGACGCTTGGATGGGCTCTCACCGGAAGAACAGCTAGGAGGATTCGGATGATGAAGAAGTGGGGCACGTTGGGGGGGATCTTGACCGTGGGCGCCGTTCTCGCGCTGGGATCGACTGGATGCGCGACGAAGGGTTACATGCGCGACCAGATCGCCGAGCTGCGTCAAGACATGGAAGCCGGGGATACCGAGCTTTCCACCCGGATCGACGAGGCCTCGCAGAGCGCGGATGAAGCGATGGCTCGGGCCGAAGCGGCCTGGGGCGCTTCGGACGGGACCCGGGACCTGGCACTGGGCAAGGTCGGCTATCGCGAAGCCGATCATCATCGCGTCTACTTCGCGTTCGACAGCGCCAAGCTCTCCGCGGACGCTACCCAGACTCTCGACGAGGTCGTGAAGCAGGTCGCGGACAACCCGGGCTACCTGGTCGACCTCTATGGCTTCACCGATCCGACCGGCGATGCGGACTACAACCTCGGGTTGGGCCACCGGCGGGCCGACGCGGTCCTGCGTTATCTGATCGAGCGTTCGCCCGGCCAGCTCAGCCGCTACCAGTCGGTGAGCTTCGGCGAGGCGATCCCCAGCTCGGAGACCGAGTCGATGTCGACTGCGGAAGAGCAGCGGCAGGTTCTGATCAGCGTCGTGGAGCGGATTCCGATCGAGAAGCAGGATTCTCTCTCGCAGAACTGATGACGAGTCCAATGCGGGGGTTGCTGAACAACATATAGCCCCGTCACGATTTGGCAACCCCACGCGCATGAGCGGTCGGCGACTGGTTCGTCGACCGCTTCGTGTTTATTTGATCGAGAGGTCGGTGGCCAGGAGGAGAGCCTTGCGGGCCAGCGATTCCGCGGCTTGGACGTCTCCCTGATCGAGCGCCTGCGAGGCGGACTTGACCAGCTCGTTGACGGTGAGGAGCGCGTCCTGCTGTGACTGCGAGAACGCCGAAGGGTCGAGATTCTTGACGATCTTTTCGGTCTCCCGGATGCGATCCCGAGCTTCCTTTTCCAACTGCGCACGCTCCTCCGGGCTCATCTGCACGGAGATGTCGACGCGCGGCGGCTCGACCGTCTCGACCGGAGCCGGCGTGGTCGACTCGGGGGCGGGGGGGGTCGTCTTCTTCGCCGGCGTCTTCCTGGGCTTCTTGACCGGCGGTTGAGCGACGACGGTGTCCGGAAGCGCAACCTGAGCGCTGTCCGGGAGCGAGGTGTTCGGAAGCACCACGCGACCGGCGCTCGGCCCGGCCGGCCCCCTGACCCAGGCGCAGCCCAGTCCCCAGGTCATGAGGAGCATCGGCAGCACCAATCTTGTCGTTCGTGAGAGTCTCGTGCGGTCCATGCTGACCATCATGCAGGTACCACCGGAAGAACCAGAGTGATCCGGGTGCCTTGCCCCTTCTCCGATTGGATCTGGACCGAGCCGCCGTGCAGCTCCATCGCCTGGTGAACGAGCGCCAATCCGACTCCGCTCCCATCCCTTCGCGTCGTGACGTAGAGCGTGCCGGCCTTGGCCAGGACATGGTCCGGCATGCCCGGACCGTCATCCTCCACGATAACCGAAACCGTGCCGTCGCCCCCGTCGCTGCGCAGGACGACATGTCCGCCGGTTTCCACCAAGGCCTGGAGAGCGTTGCGAACGAGGTTGTCGATCGCCTGGCGGATCACCTCTGGATCCGCGACAGTTTCCGGGAGATCCTCGGTAAGCGCAAGATCGAGCTCGACCCCGGCGAGCGCCGCGTTGGTGGCCAGATCCTCCCGAATGTGCCGCAGCAGATCGTTGATCTGCAGATGCTGCGTGGAGAGCGGGCGGAAGCGGGCGACCTTGAGGAAGCCCCGGACCGATTGTCCGACGTTCGAGACGCCCTGGAGCGCGAGGTCGAGCGGCTCCGAGGCACGCGACGGATCGAGGCGCGCGACCTCGAGGTTGCTCTGGATCGTCTGGAGCTCGTTGCGAAGCTCGTGCGCGACGCCGGATGCCATCTGCGCCAACCGCATGAGAACCCGGGTCTGGCCCGCCACGACCGCCGCGAGGGGGGGCGACGACTCCTCCTCCCACTCCTTCTGCCGTCTCTGGAACTCGGCCCCCAGGAGATTGAGCTCCCGTGCGAGACGGCTGAACTCGTCCGCCCCGGCATCGGGGAGCGGCTCGTCGAAGCGTCCTTCGCGAAGGGCGGTGATCCCCTCCTCCAGCGTCCGCAGTCGTCCCGTCGCCATGCGTGCGAGGGCCAGCCCGGACAATGCCGCGATCGGAACCACGATGAGCGCGGTGAGGATCCCCCGTCGTCCGGCCTCACGCACGGACTGCCAGATGTAGGTGTCGGCGAGCACGACCCGAATGACCGCGTAGAGCTTGCGATTGATCTCCAGGCGGGTCTCGATCTGATAGGCGACGATCTGGCGCTTCACCCCCAGTGCGACCAGGAGACGCACCGCCTCGAGAAAGCTCTCTGCCTTGGGAAGGTCCGGATAGGGCTGGATGATCGTTCCGACGCGGCTCGGCTCCGTGTGCGCGATGGTGATTCCCTCGGGATCGGCGATGCCGACGCGGGCGACCGAAGGGGCGAGGACCAGTGCGTCGCGCAGCGTGGATTCGAGGCGCGGGTCGCGACCGATCGCGCGCAGGGAGTCCGGAGAATAGGCGGCCGCCAGGACCGAGAGCTGACCCCGGACGAAGCCCGTCACCAGGCTCGCTTCGACGCGGGCCTGTCGCGTGGAGAGTCGGACGGCGCTGACCAGTTCGAGGAATCCCGAGACGAGGACCAGGACGACCGCCAGGAAGAGCAGGGTGACGAGCTGTCGCCTGACCCAGTGGGGTCTCACGAGGTCGTCTCCGCGCCGTTCGTCTCGATCTCGTCGTAGTCGTGCAACCGGGTGTAGAGCGTTTTCAGACTGATTCCGAGGATCTCGGCCGCCTCCGGCTTCTTCCCGCCGCACGCCTGGAGCGTCGCGAGGATGAGCGCTTTCTCGGTCTCGGCGATCGAGGTTCCGACCTGCACCGTCACGGTCTTGCCGTCGGATTGCGGCCCGCTGCCCCGCGGGCGGAGCGTCGGCGGCAGATGGTGCGGCTGGATCTCGCCCTCGCTACACAGGATCGCCGCCCGCTGGATCGCGTTGCGGAGCTCACGCACGTTGCCCGGCCAGTCGTGGCCGCGGAGCGTGCCGATGGCTTCTTCCGAGAGCGACGCACACCGCGTGTCGTTCTCGTTCCGGAACTCGTTGAGGAAGTGCTCCGCGAGCACCGGGACGTCTTCGCGCCGATCCCGCAACGGCGGAATCTCCAGCGTGAAGACGTTGAGGCGGAAGTAGAGATCCTCCCGGAACTTTCCGGATTCCAGCAGACCGTCGACGTTGGCGTTGGTCGCGGCGAGGACGCGGGCGTCGACCCCGATCTCCTTCCCGCCTCCGACCCGGCGCACTTTCTGGTCTTCGAGCACGCGGAGCAGCTTGCTCTGCAGATCGACCGGCATTTCCCCGATCTCGTCGAGGAAGAGCGTGCCCTCGTGCGCCTGCTCGAAGCAGCCTGCCCGCGCGGCGGTCGCACCGGTGAAAGCGCCCTTCTCGTGACCGAAGATCTCGCTTTCGAGGAGCGTCTCGGGAATGGCCGCGCAGTTGATGGCGACGAACGGCCTCTGGCTGCGCGGGCTCAGCCGATGCAGCGTCCGGGCGATGACCTCTTTGCCGGTTCCGCTCTCGCCCGTGATCAGGACGGATGCGTTGGTGGGTGCGATCTGATCGATGAGGCGGTAGAGCTCCTGCATTTTGGGGGCGCGCCCGACCAGTTGGTGGAGCTTGCCGTGACGCATCGTCTCCCGGCGAAGCTGCGCCACTTCCTTGCGCAGGGACGATCGCTCCACGCCGCGGTCGGCCACGCTGCGCAGGCGATCCGCGTTGACCGGCTTCTCCAGATAGTCGAAGACGCCCCGCCGGGTGGCCCAGATCGCGGAATCGATGCTCGCGTTGCCCGTGAGCACCACCAGCGTCGACTCGATGTTCCGCTCCTGCAGCTCGTCGATCAGCTCCTGGCCGCTTTTCCCCGGGAGATTGAGGTCGATGATGATCAGGTCCGGCGTTTCCTCGTCGACCAGGTCCAAAGCCTTCTCGGCGTCCGGTGCGACCGCGACCTGGTAGCCGAACCCCTCGAGGACTCGCTTGAGGCTCTCGAGGAGGTTCTTCTGATCGTCCACGATGAGGATCTTGGGCTGGTCGCTCATGGAGGTATCTCGTTTCCGTCCTGTCGGATAGGGCATCGTATCGGTGCGGCGGGCCGGGCCGAGTCGGTCCACGGGATACGGCCGCGCGAAGGCCTAGCTTGCGACGGGGACCCCGCGGGCTGCAAGCGATCGTGCA
>JAGQHR010000231.1 GCA_020431745.1 Candidatus Eiseniibacteriota bacterium | reverse complement strand
CCATCCCGGTCAAGAAATCACCAACTGGTCAGGATGTCGGGAAATCCGCGTCCAGAGCGGGTTTTCGGCATCGGATCGACGAGCGGCCATACGCGTGAGGGACGGACGGGAAGGATGTTCCCTGTGAAAATTACAAGACCGGTCCTTATGGTAATGGTCGTCGGTCTCGAGAACACCGCGAGGTCAGGACAGCCGGACCAGATTCGGGACTTCGGGACACCCATCGATTGCGCACGAGTCTCGGCGCAGATTCGCCGAGGCGCCCGATCCTGCGACACGCCCCAATAGCAACTTTCCGGCAAAGCTCATCACTCCATAGCTCCAGACCGAGTCCGGCACCAGAGCCTGCCGGGAAACCCGCAGGATTGTTCGCAAGGGCATTGTGCTACTTTGCCCAGTTGGGGCCGACCTCCAACTGATGTTCGCCTCGAGTCGGGATTCCGATTCGAACTCGAACCGGAGGAAACACCATGAAGCGCTTGAGCTTCGTCCTCGCTCTCGCCTCGTTGATGACAGTCACCTTCGGCTGTTCGGACACCCAGACGAGCGCACCCGCCGCACCTGCCGACGTTGTCCGCGAGCAGGCCGTCACCCAAAACCCGGGTATCATTCCACCGCAGGCACGTCCACACGGACTGAGCTACTCCGAATGGTCCGAAATCTGGTGGCAGTGGCTCTTCTCGATACCCATCGACGAAAACCCAGGGCTGGATCCCGACGGTCGCTTCGTCGCACTCAACCAGTCGGGACAGGTCTGGTTTCTTGCGCCGAACTTCGGCGGCGGTCAGGTCGACGTACGTTACGCCACGATTCCCGCGGGAAAGATGCTCTTCATCGACATTGCCGCCATTCTAGGCTCACCGGCCCTTGGTGACCCCGAGGACATCGACGAGCTCTACGCCTTGATCTCGGCTCTCGTTGACGGCATCGTGGAGGTCTCTTTCTCTGTTGACGGAGCGATTGCCGGGGTGGAGGGCTATCGCGTGCGTTCGGGCCTGTTCAGGCTCGAATTGCCAGAGAACAACGTCCTGGGTCTCGAGCCTGGCTCCTATTTCCCCGCGGCCGCCGAGGGCTACTACGTCATGCTCGCCCCGCTCTCCGCTGGTGACCACACCCTGCACATCTTTGCTGACTTCGGGGAGGTCTTTGGCACTAGCGACGTGACCTTCCACCTGGCCGTCGAATAGGGGCGAGCCGACGCGCCATCGGCGCTCGTCGAGAGGAACGATCTGTGGTGGCCGATCGCTGCGGTGCGTCTTCGGAACGAATCGGTCCCGGTGGGTCGGAGCTGGACGAGCCAGCTCCGATCCACCATCCGATCGATCAGTTCTCCCTCTGCACGACGAGCCGAGCCGTGTTCGTCACCGATCCGGCCCGGATTCTCGCGAAGTAGACTCCGCTTCCCAGCTTCGTCTCTCCCGGGCCTCGCCACTCGATGGAATGCGGCCCCGCGAGCATCCGCTCGTCGAGCAGCTGCGCGACGCGCCGTCCTCCGATGTCGAAGATCTCCAGCGAAACGTCCTCATCTCGATCCAACGTGAACCGCAACGTCGTCGCGTCCCGTACGGGGTTCGGACCGGCCGCGAGCTCCAGCGACGGCGCTCCCACGCCTCCGGCGGACGCAGGCTCTACGCCCCGCGAGGCCGGCTCCGACCATGTGGCGTAGTGCGAGTGCGATCCCGTCATTCCTCCGGCCCCGACGAAGTCACCCCCGACATGGAGCTTGAGTCCGACCTTGCCCAAGGCGTAGACGGGTCCGTCGGTCCCGGATCCCAGTTGGCTATAGGTGAACGAGCCGGTGAACGAGTTGTATTTGGCACTACAGATGTTGGCACGGTACGAGAAGGGGCCACCCGCCGTCGCGAATGAGCCGCCAATGACGAGCTCATCGTCGAAATCGCGGAATGAGTAGACGTATCCCACGGATCCGTCTGAGTTTCTGATGCCGTCGCCCCACGGCAGGGTCTCGAAGGCGGACCCGGTCCAGGATGCCATGCCGTAGGCAGACGCGCCGTCTACCTCGTCGAAATGACCGCCGATGTAGAGCCGCTCCTCCCCTGTCGGATCGACGGCCAGCGCGTAGACCGCGTTCCCACCCGACGGCTCGATTCCATCCCCTAGGGCCGACCAATCCGTACCGTCGTACTTGGCGATGCCGTTCGCCGAGACGGAGCCGATGGTGGTGAATTTGCCGCCCGCGTAGAGCTCCCCGTCGAACGTCTGCAGGGCGTAGACCGTGCTATCGGCCTCCGGAGAAAGCTCACCCACGATGTGGATGTCTCCGCTGTATACCAGCGCAACGAGGTTCTTGGATGAGTACTCATCGGTGACATCGCAGTCGAAGGTGAAGTTCCCTCCCATATAGAGGAGGCCGTTGTACGACGCCAGCGCTTCGACGGTTCCGTGGAGCGCGTCAGGCTGGCAGTACGAGCTCGATCCGATCCCCTCCCACGTATTGCCGAGGGAGTTCCAGGCCAAGATGTTGTTGTGCGCAAGGCCATAGAAGGATCCCCCGACGACGAGTCGGTTGTGCCATGTGGCCATCGCGCGCACGGACACGTGGTCGGTGTTGTTGAAGATCATGTCCCCCCAGTCGACCTCGGGGAGTCCACCTCCGACCGTGGACCAACCCCAGTTCCCGAGGCGGGCAATACCCGGCGAGTACCCACCGAACGAGAAGAAATCACCTCCGGCGTAAAGCGTGGTCCCATGGAGTTGCAGCGTTCGGATCGGGCCGTCCGCGCCCTTCCCCAGAGGTGTCGCATGAGAGCCGTAGGTCCCGGCATCCAGATAGGCGATGTGATTCGCGAGCACCGTCTGGTCGATCGTGGTGAACGCGCCGCCCATGTAGACCCGATTGCCGTCGGCAACGACGACATTCACGTATTCGTCCCAACGAGTACCCCTGAGAGGTAGGTCGTTGCGCAGCGGATAGACGAAGCTTTGCCAATTCGTGCCGTTCCAATAGCGGGGCCGCCCCCCTTCCGTGATGCTTCCTCCGAAGTCTCTCCCCGCGGCGACGAGGTACTCCTGGCCGCTGTAGGTGTAGCTGCAGAGAGACTTCACGAACGGGCGATCATCTTCTGAGAACCCGCCCAGATTGCCCCAGGTGTAGGCTGAGCCGCTCCATGAGAGTGCCGCAACTCCATTGGCAGCGAGCGAGGACGAACCGACTTCCGTGAAGGTTCCCACCAGCGCGAGCTGCGAGCCGAAAGGCTCGAAGTCCCGCACCTCTCCGTCCGTCCCGCCAACGGAGTTCCAGTTGGATCCGTCCCAGTAGGCGATGGAAGGAGCGCTGCTCCCACCGGCCGCGGAGAACTGGCCTCCCACGAAGAGATCGCCGTTGAAGCTACAGATCGTTTCAACGGTGCCGGAGGTGCCGGATCCATAGCCCGACCAGGAGGTTCCGTTCCACTTGGCGATGTTGTTGGCCGATGTCGTCGCCACTTGCGTGAAGCTGCCACCGACGACCAAGTCCGACCCGACCGTCTCGAGGTCGTGTACCGGCCCGTTGGTGTCACCGCCCAGTGCAAACCAGAATCCCGAGTCGAAGTACAGGAGGTAGTAGGGGTCGTAGTTGAGCTCAAAGGTGCCGCCAATGACGAGATGGTCACCGTACCAGGCCATGTCATTGATCCTGCCGAAGAACCCGTTGGAGACCGGCGCCCAGTCGGTGCCGTCCCAGCAGTAGACCTGCGCGCCATCTATGCCGCCGAGATCTGCGACATAGGCAACGTAGACCTTCGTGGACTTGACGAGGATGGCGGTTACGTGATCGAGGTCCCAAGGGGTGCCTCCATCTTCATACCGGATCGGTGCCGGTTCGGAGAATCCAGCGTCTTCCCAACCGCCGGACAGAGCGGTGGCGATCAGCTGGCCCGAGTCGTCGACTCCGACCTGGTAGCCTTGGAGGTCGAAGTCGCCCTCCGCGCCGGCGTCGATGGCCGCCTGGATGTCGATGCGACCTCTCTCGTCGAGATAGTCCTGCAAGCGAAGAGTGGAATCAGCGAATGCAGCACCGGCAATCAGAATCGCGCCCAGCGCGGTCGATGCTGCAAGAAAGGTCTTTGTCATCCGGGATCTCCTTTGAATGGACGTCAGGTGTCGCAACCGCGATGCAAGAGGAGAAAGCAACCTGCATGCCGCCCGATGCGCGCGCTGATATCGCTTGCACTTACGCGACGCCGGTCGGTGCCAGTGACTCCGGTTCGTTCAAATGCGAACGAGTAACGTTCGTCCGAGTGTGCGGCCCGGCGTTGCCAGGAGTAGTGGCATCCTCTGACCAGCCCCGCTTCGATCGCTCGCGAGATTTGTCCCAACGAAGAAACGTTGCACGGGAGCCACCGATTCTGGCACCTTGTTCGCGACTACTCGACGGCGCGGATCCCTTCTCTCGGCCATTCTTGTGTTCGGGACCTTCGCGCCACAGGGTGGGCGACCATTCTGGTGGGGCCGGGAGATCGCATCCATGATCACGACGGGATTGCCCCAACTCGAGAATCACCCCTTCTCTCACTCGTTGCAGGCGAATCGGATCCTCGCTCAGGGTCGACTCCGATCCGGTTCGAAGTTCGTTGCGAGGTCCCTCCGCGACGTCGGGGCCCTCCTGGCAGCGATCGTCGTTTGTTTGTCTCTGGCTACGTCCGCGGACGCACAGAACCCGATCGCGGAGGAGAACGCGCTCCCGGGGAATCCGCCATCGGAGTGGGACATCGCAGGAGCGGGCGATCCCAGCATCCAGGGATTCGCCGATGACATCAGCGTCGACCAGGGTGGGATGATCTCTTTCAAGGTCGATACCGATGCCACGGACTATCGGCTGGACATCTATCGACTCGGCTACTACGGCGGTCTCGGCGCCCGGCTGATCACGACGCTGCAACCATCCGTCCCGCTTCCCCAAACCCAACCCGATCCCGTCACGGATCCCACCACGGGGCTCGTCGACTGCGGCAACTGGTCCGTCTCCGCGTCCTGGAACGTCCCCGCCGACGCGGTCTCCGGCGTCTATGTCGCAAGGCTCGTGCGGGAGGACCCTGAGGACGGGCGGGCCAGTCACGTCATCTTCGTAGTCCGGGACGACGACGGTGGCTCGGACCTGCTCCTCCAGACCAACGACGCCACCTGGCAGGCCTACAACACATACGGGGGCAACAGTCTGTACTTCGGCTCCCCCGACGGCCGCGCCTACAAGGTGAGCTACAACCGCCCGTTCACGACCCGGTGCTGCGATTTCCCGCAGGGTGCCATCGTCTCGTGGTTCTTCGGTGCGCAGTATCCGATGGTGCGATGGCTGGAAGCGAACGGATACGACGTCTCGTACACCACCTGCATCGACTCCGATCGTCGCGGCGACGAGATCCTCGAGCATCGGGTCTTCGTATCCGTGGGCCACGACGAGTACTGGTCGGGAGGGCAGCGGGCGAACGTCGAAGCGGCGCGCGATGCCGGCGTCCATCTGGCGTTCTTCAGTGGGAATGAAATCTTCTGGAAGACACGTTGGGAACCGAGCATCGACGGCTCGTCGACGCCGTATCGCACGCTCGTCTGTTACAAGGAAACGCACGCGAACGCGAAGATCGATCCGCTCCCGAACGTCTGGACCGGGACCTGGCGGGATCCGCGGTTCAGTCCGCCGGCCGATGGTGGGCGTCCGGAGAACGAGCTGTTGGGGACGATCTTCATGGTGAACGGCATCCGCAACGATGCTCTGGAAGTCCCCGAACCGGACGGAAAGATGCGGCTATGGCGGAACACCTCGGTGGCACTGCTGGCCCCGGGAGAGGTCGCGACCTTCGGGGCCGGCACGTTGGGATTCGAGTGGGACGAAGATCTCGACAACGGATTCCGTCCCGCCGGAATCGTCCACTTCTCGACCACGACCGTAAACGGAGTCCCGCTGCTCCAGGACTACGGCTCCACCTATGCGCCCGGCACCGCGACCCACCACGTATTGATGCACCGCCGCACCAACGGCGCGTACGTCTTCAGCGCC
>JAGQHR010000230.1 GCA_020431745.1 Candidatus Eiseniibacteriota bacterium | reverse complement strand
CGCACGCAAGACCCGTGACAAGAGGGATCGACAGCTGCAACGGCCTGCTATCCTGGCGGCCGATTGTCGTCGACACGCGTTACCCAGTAGAGAGGTCTCCTGCTCGTGTGGGCAACAGCCAACACAAACACCCGGTCCTCGAACACTTGGTAGGCGATGGCGAACGGGAAACGACGCAGCAGGGCCCGCCGAATCGGCGAAGTGAGTCGGGGACCACGGGGCCACCGCGGCCAACCGAACGGCGTCTCGACAAGCACGGCGAACCAGTGGTCGACCTCGTTCAGAAAGTCGTCACCAAGACCCGAGACACGTTCCTGATACCAGGCTGCCGCCTGGAAGACCTCTTCTTCAGCCTCGGTATGAAGCTGGAGTTTCATCCTCGGCGTTCGCGGAGGCGCTGCCGAATCCGCTCACGCGCATCGGCCCAATCGACAGGCACGACCGTTCCATCGGCTAGCTCCCGAGCCCGCTTCTCGATTTCAGCAATCCACGCCGAATCCACGTCAGGATCGGGTGGACCCTCTAGGCTGTGGAGCAGATCGTAAGCCAGGTGAGCTCGCTGATCGGCAGGCAGCGCCAACGCCGCCTCTCGCAACTTGTCAGTGTTCATGCCTGAAGTCTACTCCGATCCCAGCTGTTCGACCAGCCGCACGCTTGAGTGCTCCGGATAACGCCCCCGGCGTTCAGCTGCGAGCCCGTCCCGAAGGGCTTGGCGCGGGGCTTGCGCACGCAAGACCCGTGACAAGAGGGATCGCCAGCTGCAACGGCAAGTTAGAGCGCCCCACCTCCGGTATCAAGGCTGCCCCCCTGCTGCAAGGACAACCGCCTCCAGGTTGGCAAGACTGCCGCTTCCCCGAATGTCGCCATGGAGCCTACCCTGCGGCGTGAAAACTAGCGATGTGGGGAAGACATGACTGTTCGTAAGAGCACGCATAGCAGCCCCTGAGTCCAATGTGACGCGCAGATTGACTGGATGTCCCTCTAGGTACTGAAGAACGCTGTCGGCCGGCTCACCGAAGTTGACCGCGATCACCGCGACTCCGGTTGGGTACTCGGCTTGCAGCGAGTCGAGGCTGGCAAGCTGCTTCTGGCACGGCAGCACCCAAGTAGTCCAGAAGTTTGCGACCACAACTCGACCACGATACTGCTCGAGTGTGACCTGTTCTCCGTTTAGATCGACACCCAGCGAGGTGACAGAGCCCGCTGGACTTGTTCCATGATCCGCACAGCCGGAGAGAACCATCAGGCTCAAGAATAGTACTGCGATGCGCAACGAGACCATGCGACCACCTCTCGACGCTCTAACGCCTCTGGCGTTCAGCTGCGAGCCCGGCCCGAAGGGCTTGGCGCGGGGCTTGCGGAGGCAAGGCCCGTGACAAGAGGGATCGACAGCTGGAACGGCCGGTTAGGTTGTCTCGGTAACGGCTTGGTCATAATCCCAGTCTGGGTCATCCGTTTTGTGGATCTCGATAGGATACGGGTCCTCTTCCTGAGGCATCTCCGTCAGCCGCCGCAGGAATTCGGAGGCGTCAGCCGTGTGAAGTACGTACTCGCGCTGGCCGTTACATGTAATCACAACTGACAGTACAGACTGTCCGTCATGATCCACAGCCTGCACAAGACGTTCTTCGAACGCACGCAGGATCGGGGCGTCGGCACTGCTGGCCAGACCGTTCTCGTCAGGGGCGGTCATGCGCCAAAACACATTCAGGCGGATCGGGTAGGCCGCTCGATCAATGCCACCTGCAAACTGGCGAGCCCGAATCATCACCGGATTGTCTTCGTAGGTCCCCCGCAGGAGATCCCACTTGTCTTCGTCAGCATTCATCCCATCGACCTAACTATAAGTCTACTGACCCGGGTATCCGGATACATGGGCGGGTCGGACCGGATATGGCCTGGTCGCCGACGGCCGGCCGCTGGTCAAGTATCTCACACATCCCCAGTTCGGACTCGCCCACGTATCCGGATACGCAGCGGGCCACCCCTGATATCGAATATCCATAGCGAGGGATTCAACCCTCCGTCGAAGTGTCCGATTCTTCGACACCGGTGACGCCACGTCGACACCCGATGGCCACGGATCCCGAACTACCGATCCTCATCCAGTGGGCTGCGTACGCCGAGGCCACCGCGGTTCAGCACATGCGTGTAGATCATGGTCGTCGTCACGTCCCGGTGTCCGAGCAGCTCCTGGATGGTCCGGATGTCGTATCCATGTTCCAACAAGTGCGTCGCGAACGAGTGACGCAGCGTGTGACAGCTCGCGGGCTTGGTCACGGATAACCGCCGGACGGCGTCACGCATCGCCCGTTGCACCACCGTTTCGTGCAAGTGGTGCCGCCGCTCCCTCCCAGTCAACGGCTCCCGGTACCACCGGGTCGCGGGAAACACCCACTGCCATCCCACCTCCCACGGTGCACGCGGGTACTTCCGCTCCAAAGCGAACGGGATCTCCACCGAGCCACGACCCGCCCGGATATCCGCCTCATGTTGCTGGCGTGCGAACGTGATCTGACGCTGGAGATCCGCCTTCAGAGACACCGGCAGCAGCGTCCGGCGATCCTTCCGGCCCTTACCGTCCCGGACGGTGATCTCGTTGCGGGAAACGTCGACATCCTTGATCCGCAGGCGGAGGCACTCCATCAGCCGCAACCCGGCTCCGTAAAGCAGGCCGCACACCAAACGAGGGGTCCCTTCCAGGTTTTGCAGAATCTCGCGCGCTTCGCGGTGCGTCAGCACCAGGGGAACGCGCACGGGCCGCTTGGCGCGGACGATCCCCGTAACCTCCTCCAACTCCATCTCTAGAACGTGCCGATACAAGAACAGCAGAGCACTCAGCGCCTGGTTCTGGGTCGAAGCGCTCACGTTTCTCCGGACCGCGAGATCGCTCAGAAAAGCGGTGATCTCCCGTTCGCCGAGCTCTCGGGGATGCCGCTTCCCATGGAAGATCACGAAACGGCGGACCCAGCGGACGTAGGTCTGCTCGGTCCGCCGGCTGTAGTGCCGGATCCGCAGCGCGGCTCGAACGGCATCGAGAAGACGGGGAGTCGGCAAGGCAGAATCGCCACGCTCAGAGCCGGGCTCTCGGTGGTGGCGGCCCGGACGAAGCGGGCGGTCGGCAATGATCCACCGCGTTGCGGACGAAGCGACGAGACCGTAGGCGGTCCCTTCCATGCGGCAACCTCTCGACAGTCCCGAAGGCAAGCTCGGAACGATGGTCTGCGAACCTCGGCGCGGTGGGAGTCTTCGCGCAGTATGGCGACGTCGCGCACCGCGAGGAAGGTCAATGCCAGTGCTTCGACATAGGCGGATTCCGCGACAGAGGCCCGACAGAAAGTGCGCCAGGAACGCGCCCCGGCCACGCAGCTGCAGCGTGGAGCACCGAACCGTGCTCCCATCCACCGGTCGTGGGTGTTCTCGGCGCTTCCCTTCGGCCCGCCGACCTGCCTTTCCCGACTCGGCTTTGACCTACTTCGCCTTCCCCTGCTTGGCGACGGCTTCGGTGGCCTTGCGGATCTCCTCCGGGTCGCCGAGATAGCGATGGCCCAGCGGCTTCATCTCCGCGTCGAGCTCATACACCAGCGGCACGCCGGTGGGGATGTTGAGGTCGACGATCTCGGCATCCGAGATCCCGTCCAAGTGCTTCACCAGCGCGCGCAAGCTGTTCCCGTGCGCGGCGATGAGCACGCGCTTGCCGGCGCGGATCGTGGGGACGATCTCGTCGTTCCACAACGGCAGGAACCGGTCGACGACGTCCTTCAAACACTCCGTATCGGGCACGTCGGACTCGGGAAGCCCGGCGTAGCGGGGATCCTGGCGGGCGTGACGCGCGTCGCCGCGATCCATCGCGGGCGGGGGCACGTCATACGAGCGGCGCCACAGGTGCACCTGCTCCTCGCCGAACTTGGCGGCGGTTTCGGCCTTGTTGAGTCCCTGGAGGTCCCCGTAGTGCCGTTCGTTGAGACGCCAGTTCCGCAGCACGGGCATCCACATCTGATCCAGCTCGTCCATCACGATCCACAGCGTCCGGATCGCGCGCTTGAGCAGCGACGTATAGGCGACGTCGAAGACGAACCCTTCCTCCCGCAGAAGCCTCCCACCGAGATGCGCTTCGGCGACTCCCTGTTCGGTGAGATCGACATCGGTCCAACCGGTGAAGCGATTCTCCGCGTTCCAAGTGCTCTGCCCGTGCCGGATCAGGACCAGCTTGTACATCACTCACCCCTCCCTCGATGATCCATGCTCATGAGCTCGTTCAAATAGCCGATCAGTCGCGTGCGGGCGCGGTGCTTCGGCTTCAGGTTCGGCTTCGTCTTCGCCACTGACTCCGGTCCGCCAGCCTCCGGAGATCGACCCGGCGCAGCGGCTGTCGCAGACTTGGCCGCGGCGCTCCGCAACACCTCGTTCGCCTGCGCTTCGCGACGCCAGTTGCGCACGAGTTGCCGTAGCCGGGTGAGATCGACGGCAGGAAAGCTCTCCCGCGCCCGCGTCAGCGTGCCGGCTTCATCCGCCAGCAGGTTCGCGATCCATCCTTCGACGGCGGGATCGGCGCCTAGGGACGAGTCCTCCCCGACCAACAGACCGGGCGTGACGCCCGAACTCGCGCCTGCGCCGGCAGTCCCCACGGGCGTAACGACCGCCCCCCCGTTGGTGCCGAGCGAATCGACCGCCTGCTCCAGGGCGACGAAAGAATCCTCATCGAGCGTGCGCAGCACCGTGGCGAGATGACGGATGGCTCGCCGGCGCGCGCCATGCTCGGTACGGGCGGCCGCGAAGGTCACGGCATCTCGGAGCTCGTCATCCAACGGGAGACGGGCCAGCTTGGGAACCGGCACCTGCACTAGCTTGCCCGCCAGATCGTGACGGGGTTGATCGTCCCGCCTCCGCTGGGCACGACTCTTCGGAATCGACTCCATCACGAAACTCGCCGGCCCTTCACTGGGAACGCGCACGAAGACGTCGTCGACCTGCGGGCAGGCCGGGAGCGCGAGCAGTCCCGGCGGACTCGTCCTTTGCTCGATCGACTCATCCCCGTGCTCAGTTCCCGGCGTCGCCCATCGTGGGAGCGTCCGTCGCCGATTTGCCGGACCCGATGTAGGCGTCCAGCCACCGCTCCTGCTCCCACAACATGTGCAGGATCGACTCCCGCGCCCGATAGCCGTGGCTCTCCTCGGGAAGCATCACGAGGCGCACCGTCCCACCCAATCCTTTGAGCGCATCGTAGAGACGCTCGCTCTGCATGGGGAACGTCCCCGGAATTGTTGTCCATCTCGCCATGGATCAGCAGCAGCGGCTCGTTGATCTGGTCGGCGTGCATGAAGGGCGACATCGCGTTGTACACCTCGGGCGCTTCCCAATAGGTCCGGTCCTCGGACTGGAACCCGAACGGAGTGAGCGTGCGATTGTACGCGCCCGATCGCGCGATCGCGGTCGCGAACAGATCCGAGTGGGCGAGGAGATTCGCCGCCATGAATGCTCCGTAGGAGTGTCCACCGATCGCGATGTGCCCGGGGGAGGTCACACCGCGCTCCACCATCGCATCGACGGCGGCCTTCGCGTCGGCCACGAGCTGCTCGACGTAGGTGTCGTTCGGCTCTTCGTCCCCTTCGCCGATGATCGGCATCGAGGGATCGTCGAGCACCGCGTATCCCCGCAGCAGCCAGAGGAACGGGGAAGCCCAGCTCACGCGGTCGAACTGATAAGGAGAATCGGTCACCTGGCCGGCCGCATCGGCACTCTTGAACTCGCGCGGATAGGCCCACATCAGCATCGGCAGCGGCCCATCAGCGGCGGGATCGTATCCCGCGGGCAGATAGAGCGTGCCCGTGAGATCGAGACCGTCGGCCCGCTGGTACTTCACCAGCTCCTTCTGGATGCCGGCGAGCTGCGGCGTCGGATGCGGGAAGTGCGTGAGCTGGCGCATGTCGGTCGTCCCGATCGTCCGCTCGAACAGGTTCGGCGGGGTCTCCACCGACTCGCGAAGCGTGAGCGCGCGCGTGGCAGCCGGATCGAGGAGCG
>JAGQHR010000229.1 GCA_020431745.1 Candidatus Eiseniibacteriota bacterium | reverse complement strand
CGAGCTGTCGGATGGGTCCGATGCCAAGTGAGCGATTTCGGCGTGTCAAGGAAGTCCTCCTCGCTGTGGCAGATCTCACCGGCGAGGAGCGTACGGCCTACCTCGATGCCGTCTACCGCGATCACCCGGATCTGCGCGACGAGATCGAATCCCTGCTGGCGCAGGAGAGCGTATCCGACGGATTCGCGACCCGCGTGTGCACAGCGGGCCCGACCGTCGACGCGGCACTACCCCGCGGCGCTCGATCATCATTCCGCGTCGGAGATCGAATCGGCGAGTACACGCTGCAAGGTGAGCTGGGGCGAGGCGGGATGGGGGTCGTCTATCGTGCCCGGAAGTCGGACTCGTCCACTGACGTCGCCCTCAAGATCCTGCCTGCCGAGGCCGCGCGTCTTCCGGGCGGGAGCGCGCGATTCGCGGCGGAGGCGCGCATTCTCGCGTCGCTCAATCACCCGAACATCGCCGCGATCCACTCCGTGGAGCAGGATGGCGACCATCACTTCCTCACGATGGAGCTGGTGCACGGTTCCAATCTCGGGGAGATCATCTCAGACCGGCCGATGACCGCGGACGTGCTGCTCCCGATCGCCTATCAGGTCGCCTCGGCTCTGGAAGCAGCCCACGCGCGGGGTGTCGTGCACCGGGACATCAAGCCGCTCAACGTGATGGTCGACGGCGACCACCGCGTGAAGGTGCTCGACTTCGGAATCGCCAAGGCTGTCCGTGGGGAAGAGGCCTGGAACAGCCAGGAGGCCCGGGCCGGCCAGGACCCCCGGACGGGTCAGGACCTCCGGACGGGCAAGGACGCCCGGACGGGTAAGGACGCCCGGGCCGGTCACGACGCACGCACAGACCGAGGGGTCTCCGTCGGCGAAGGCGGAGAGCGAGTCGACGTCGGGTCGCGGGGCGCCCACCCGGTTCAGCCCGACTTGGCGGCGACGGCGCCTGTCCGCTCGCGAGTCGCGGGAACCCCTGCGTACATGAGCCCGGAGCAGCTCGTGGGGCAGTCACCCGGCAACGCGAGCGACGTGTGGGCCTTTGGGTGTCTTCTCTATGAGTGCCTGGTCGGCGACCCCCCGTTTCGCGGCGAGCTCTTGTCCGATCTGATCGCCGAAGTGACCCGGGGCAAGCCGCGTCTGGAGGACCTTCCCGCATCCGCTCCGGAAGCACTGGGTTCCCTGATCGAGCAATGCCTACAGAAGGATCCGCCGGACCGTCCGGGCTCCATGCGATGGATCCGTGAACGGCTCGAGGAGATCTCGCGACAGGTCGGGGTCGCACCGCTCGGTGTGACCGCGACGACGGCCCACCAGGTCCCTCACAACCTCCCGCGCCGGTTGACACGTTTCATCGGCCGTCGGCAGCCGATGCGAGACGTCATCGATCTCCTTCGAACGAATCGTCTGGTCTCGATCGTCGGGATGGGAGGGAGCGGCAAGACGCGACTTTCCGTCGAGGCGGCGGACGTCGTGCTGGACGAATTCGTCGGCGGGATCTGGCAGGTCGAGCTGTCGGCGCTGCGGGAGGGTGCGCGGGTAGTGTCGACGGTTCGCTCGACGCTGGGTCTCGACCCCGGAGCGAAGTCGGATCTGGATACGGTCGTCGAGTTTCTGGCGGGGGAGCGGGCCCTGCTCTTGCTGGATAACTGCGAGCACCTCCGTGAGTCCGTCGGAGAGTTTCTCGCAGCGGTGCTGGCACGAGTGCCTGAGCTGCGCGTCCTCGCCACGAGCCGGGAATCACTCGGCGTCGCAGGGGAGCATGTGTTCAACCTCCCCGCACTCTCGACGTCGGACGATGATTCGGAAGCGACCGAGCTCTTCCTGGATCGTGCCCGCGCCGCTTCCGCGCTCGAAGTCACGAACGAGGTGCGCGCCTCAGCAGCAGAGATCTGCCGACGTCTTGACGGGATCCCGCTCGCGATCGAGCTCGCCGCCGCACGCATGCGCTCGTCCACGATCGACGACCTCACTCGGGACCTCGATCGTGCGCTGAACGTTCTGGCGGGTGGATCCCACGCGACGCTCCCGAGGCACCAGACCCTGCGGGGCGTGATCGACTGGAGTTATCGACAGCTGGGACCGGGCGAACGGTCGCTCTTCCGTCGGCTCAGCGTGTTTCGGGGAGGGTGGAACGGCTCCTCGTGTGCTGTCGTCGCCGGCGACGAGGACGGAGTGACGGACTCCGAGATCGCGCGGCACCTACGGAGCCTGGTCGAGAAATCCCTGGTCGAGGTGTCTCAGGTGAGTAGCGATGGTGAGGCGCCGCCGGAGGAAACCAGGTATCGGATGCTGGAGACGGTTCGGGAGTTCGCCGCCGAACACTTGGCTCGAGACTCCGGCGAGGATGCCGCGGCGCATCGCCGCTTGGTGACGTGGGCCCACGAGCTCGCAGCCGTGCTGCGGGACAAGACGCCGAAAGCAAAGTGGCTCGAGTGGGTCCAACGCGATCACGAGAACGTGCTCAGCGCCCTCGATTGGGCGGCCCGCGACGAGACCCTCACCCAGCGCGGCCTCGAAGCGGCTGTCCGGCTGTATCAGTTCTGGAACATCCGAGGGCAGATGCCGGTCGGTCGGATCGCCCTGCAGAAGCTGCTCGAAACAGGTCGTGGTGATGTGGACACCCGTCTGCTCGCCATCCGCAACCTGGGAAACATCCACTGGCAGCTCGGCGACTACGACGAGGCGCAACGCTTGTACGAAACGGGGCTCGAGATCGCGCGTGGGGAAGACGCCGTGAAGCACGTCGCGAGCTACCTGGGCAACCTCGGGAGCGTTGCGATGAGGAAGGGGGACCTCGCCGGAGCCCTCGAGTTCCACCAACAGAGCCTGCTCATCCATCGACACCTCGGCAACAAGACGGGCATCGCGACCCTGCTTGCCAACGTCGCGAACGTCACCATCGTGAAGGATCGGGACTTCCAAACCGCGCACGACTTGTTTGCGGAAGCCCTCGAGATCCACGTCGACAATGACGACACCCACGGGATCGCGTACACCCTGTTCAACCTGGGGTCGGCCTGCTCCGAGATGAACGACTTCGACCGTGCGGAAGAGCGCTTCCTCGAAGCGACCCGCATCCTGAAGGATCTCGGCGATCGGGAAGTGCTCCCGTACGTGTTGCGGGCGCGCGGGATGGTCGCGCGGGAGCGGGGCGCTATCGAGGACGCACTCCGGTTCCTCCGCGACAGCGTGGACCTTCGCCGGAAGACGGGGGGCCGGGTCGGCTTGGCCGAATCGCTGCGGACCCTCGGCGGGATCCTGGCCGATGCGATCCGCGATTTGGACGCGGCCCGGACCGCCATCGAAGAGAGCCTACAGATCTGTCGCGAGGTGGGAGACGCGCGCGGCACCGTCGAGTCGCTCTGGCGACTGGTCAACGTGGAAGCCGCAGCCGGGGCGACCGAGATGGCGCGCCTTGTCACCGGGGAAGCCATCGCGCGGGCGCGGTCCCTCGACGACCGGAAAGTCCTTGCCGATGTTGCGGTGTCCGCAGCGATCGTCTCAGCCACCGAAGGTTCGGACGAGATGGCCTTGCGCTTGCTCGCCGCCGTCGACGCGCATCGGGCGAACACGGGTCAGCTGGTCAATCCCAGCACGCGGAAGGCGTTTGACGCGCTGGTCGACCAGGTTCGCACGCGGCTCGGTGCGGCGGCGGACGCGGCCTGGGGGGCCGGTGCGGCGGGGTCGTTGGACGATGCGCTCGACCGCTGGACGCGCGATTCGGACGAGAGTCCGGATGCGGCCGCGATCGGGCCCGAGGACGTGGATTAGAAGACCTATCAGGTAGTCGCCTCGGAGGCCGCTACCAGGGGCCTGAGTCCCCGGGACCACGGGACGGGTCTTCGCACCGATCATGTATCAGGACGGGTAGCAGCGCGACTCCTCGGGAGCCGGACTCGAAGCCAGAACCAGAACCCATCGTGAGGAGCTCCGGCATGACCGTCGTTCGCTTCGTCTCTCGCCTGGTCCCGTTCGCATTCCTACTCACTTGCTCGCTCGTCAAGGCGGACGAGTTCCAGTGGCGGAACGCCACTCCCCAAGGGAACGCCCTGTGGGGCGTCGCTTTCGAGTCGACCTCAACCGGCTACGCTGTCGGCGCGCGAGGGACCGTTCTTCGCACGACCGATGGAGGCACGACCTGGACCGATCTCAGCGACCGTGACGCCGTGGACGAGACGCTCCGTGAGGTCGAGGTGATCGCGCCCGGCACGCTCGTGGCAGTCACCGAGCCCGGCCGCATCCTCCGCTCCACCGATGCGGGCGGAACCTGGGTAGAGATCGCGCATCCAGGCACGGAGTCGCTTCGCGAGATGAACCAGGTCGACGGCGTCCTCACGGTCCTCGGGCAACTCAGCGAAGTTCTCCGGTCCTCGGACGGCGGCGTGACCTGGACGACCCTCACGAGTCCGGGCTCGACGGGGCTCAAGGGTCAGTACTGGTTCGACCCCGATCACGGCATCGTGGTCGGCAACAACCTCGCGCGCGAGACCTTCAACGGCGGTCTCACCTGGTCGGATCTTCCCGATGTAGGCGGCGCGACCGTGTCGTGCGAGGCCATCGACTTTCTCGCCGACGAGGGGATTCTCGTGGGCGAGTTCTCACGGTGGCGCACTCATGACGGCGGTGCGAGCTGGAGTCAGGAGGCGGGCTTCGAGGATCCCATCTACCAGCGCCGGGTGTTCCTCGAAAGCGCGAGCACGTACCTCGTGTTCGTCGACACTGAAGGTGCGGCCATCGCGCGGACCACCGACGACGGTGAGACTTGGGAATACCCCGTCCTGCGACGGGATATCGCCGGGTTCCTCGACGCGATTCGACGTCCCGGAGGCGGGTTCCTGACCGTTTCGTCCGATGGCGACCTCTTCCGCAGCGACGACGGCCTGGCTTGGATCAACGCCACGCACGCACCCGACGACGGGACGCGCTTCATCGTGGATGCCCTCGGCGACCGGCCCGACGGAACCGTGTTCGCCTCCGGCTACGCCACGAGCGGCTCTGAGAAGCGCTGGCTACGCAGTGATGACCTCGGGGAGACGTGGGCCGTCGACGGCAACGAGCCGCCGTCGGATTGGATCATGGCGATCCACTTTCGCGACGACGCGTTCGGGCTCGCTGCGGGCTACAAGTCCGGCGGAGGTGTCCATGTCGATCGAACGACCGACGGCGGTGCTACGTGGTCGAGCCACGCCTTGACGTCGAGCTCCGGTTTCGTGACCGACCTCGCCATGGTCGGAGACGACATGGTGCTCGCGTCTGTGGTGCGCGAGTCGTCCGGAACCGTCGAACGCTCCACCGATGGTGGAGTCACCTGGTCGAGCCTCCCGGTCGGCGCGGAACGGATGGAGTGCGTGGCCTCGGCGGGCGGCAACGTCGTGTACGCAGGAGGCGGGAGCACGTTTTCGGCCAGCCTTTGGCGGTCCGACGATGCCGGCGCCACCTGGCACCAGCCGGCGGGGACGGGGCTGCCGGGGCGGATGATCTTCGGCATGGACTGGATCGACTCCGAGACCGGCGTTGTCGCCGCGGAATCGCTCTACCGCACGACCGATGGGGGAGAGACCTGGGTGCAGGTCGACACCGCGCAAGCTCGCGAGCTCGATGCCAGCGGGTTCGCATTCGCGGCCGGCGGCTACCTTGCCGGATCGACCCGCGTGTCCTCCGACGGTGGACTCACCTGGAGCGCTCCCCGCGTGCCGATGCAGGTCGGGCCGCGGGCGATCCTCGTTCACGGGGACCGTGTCATCGTGGGAGCGGGCGGGTCGTCCATCCTGACTGGAGTGGTGCCCGAAGTCGTGGGAGTCGCCGATCCGGAACCCGATGTCGACAGCGAGGTGGCCGTCTTTGCCCAAACGATGGCGGGGCAGGTACGCATTCGACTCGATCTTGCGACGCCCGGCCGGGTCGAGGTCACCGTCCACGACATTCACGGCCGGCTCGTTCGCACCCTCGGGGAGACGTACCTCGACGCCGGCACTCACGAGCTGCGATGGGACGGCCGGTCCTCCCGCGGACGAACCGCTGCTTCCGCG
>JAGQHR010000022.1:5050-14240 GCA_020431745.1 Candidatus Eiseniibacteriota bacterium | reverse complement strand
CTCTCAGCCCTGATCTGCAACCCCGAGCTCCTCACTCGAACCATCCGGCCCCCACATGAAGGCTGGGATACCTTCATGCCGTTCTCGAGCGACCAGCTGACCGGCCGTGGTGACTCGAAGCACTCGCCGGGGAGTATGCTTCGAACGGATCGCCGGGCAAAGCGATCCGTTCGGGACAGGCCTCACACCCTCATCGCCTGGCTGGTCATTGCCGCAACAGAACCACCCGGCGTCCCGCGGCCGCGGACGTTCCATCGTCTCCTTGGAAACGGCCACGTGCGAAGTAGACTCCCTCCGGGAGAGGGCCCGCATCGCCGGCCGAGCCGTCCCACCGCACGCTGTAAGTCCCCGGGGTGGCTCGTTCCTGAGACGACCAGACCTTGCGCCCAGATGCGTCGATCAAGTCCACCGTGACCTCACCAGGGCCCGGTACGGCGAACTCCATCTTCATTGTCCTCGTGATCGGATTCGGTCCCAGTGATGTCAGTGCGAAGTGCACAGTCGCCCCGTCATCGGCCGGCTCTGGATCCACGTCCGCCGGATCCACCACCCAGCTCGATACCACGTTGGTCTCGATCGGATCCGCGAAGTCGAAAGTGATGACGGCCGAGTTGTCGATCTGAGTGCCGGCCGGAATGCCGTCGGCCGGCCGAACCTGGAACGTCACGAAGCCCTGACTACCGACATCGTCCTCGCTTTGCGGCGGCAGATCGATGTTCTCGAACGTCCAGCGCAACGTGCGGCCGTTGACGTCGAAGGAATGCAGGTGACTCGCAGCCCCCTGGATCAGCGTCGCGATGTTGAGGTTCGGATCCAAGTCATCGGTGATGACGATGTTCGTGGCCTCCGCGGTGCCCACGTTCTGGAAGTGGACGACGTAGGTGATAAGTTGATCCGGAGGGATCGGTCCTGCCGGGAAGACCTCCTTATCATTCGGATCGAGCGGCCCGACGACCGTCTGCTCGACCTGAACGACATTGTTGGCCGGACTCACGTCTCCTGCGATCGGCTCCACTTGAAACGTGGAAGTGAGCACCGCTCCGAGAGGCGTACTCGAGGGCACGTCTCCAAGAATGGTGAAGTAATGGACTGCTCCGGGTGGAACGGATGGGTACGACCAAACAGGATTGTTGAGCGTGCCGCCGGTCGGCGTGGGATCGACATAGTTGACGATGATTTGCGGTGGAATGCTGGCGGACACCGTCACGTTCTGGGTGGTCGACCCCCAATTCATCCAGCCGCCCTCGAATTGTGTCCCGGAACCAGCTTTGGCACGGATCGCCCAGGCGCTGATGCGCAAGTCGGACTGATTCTCGACCGGACGCATGCCGATGTCTAGCCGCGTCAGCGTACTTGGAGGGGGCGGGCAGTCGGCGAGATCGATCGGGACCGGTGCTCCTCCGGAGGTCGTGACCTCCCAGTTCGGCGGTGGCACGGCCGTGACCGTGTGGGCGTGAGCGGAAAGCCCCTCGAACTGGACCCGCCCCTCGCTACCTGTGATGGCGGCAAGTCCTTCGGGATCGACCGCTACCAGGGCGTCAGGGATCGCGGCGCTCTCTGGCAAGTCTCGTACTCCGTTGCCGTTCACGTCGAAGAAGGTGAATACTTCCAAGGTGCGGACGTTGCCCTCATGAAATCCGACCTGAAGGTTGTCGAGAAGCGGGCTCAGATTCGAATTCCCGGTGCAGAGGCTGGGCTCGCCAGAGTACCATTCACAATCCTGGCGAATCTCGAGGATCACTCGGAGCGCATCCCAATCCCTACCGCACTCGACTTCGATCACGTATTCCTGGGCTGCGCACTGGAGGGGCCAGCCTGCCACGACGGGGGATCCGGGTTCGTAGGTGGGTTCCCATGCCGGTAGCCCCGTTTGTGGGCAGATCTTGCGGCCGAGGACCAGGAAGCGGAACCCGACACCGTCGTAGTACGGCAGATCGAGGAAAGCGTCATACCGGACGTGTACCCAAGGCATCTCGATCGTGCTCGGGATGTCGATGATGGGCGAGATCAGATGGATCCATTGGCCTTCGGGATGTTCGAAGTTCGCGTCATGTGCCTCGATGACCTGTCCGCCCACCCCGCATCCGCTGGGCAACGAGTAGTCGGTGGCGGCGGCCAATCCCACGTCGTTCGGCACACCGACCGGGTCTCGCGTCCAGCCTTCCCACGAGGGCGCCTCACTCACGTAGGTGCGAAGAAGCCCCTGTCCGCTCGCGTATTCCGGAGCGCTCACGCCGACGGCATCGCGACCGGAACCGTCGATCCGGAGCGCGCAAACCGACCGGCCGAAATCGATCGGATCGATGTTCGGCCAGACTCCTCCCACCCAGATCGGGTGCTTTGCATACTGGAAGCCTCGGGGACCTCCAGCGTAGACCAGCGCCCGACCCCCGCTCCCGCCCTGGTTGCCAGGTGAGCCGGCCAACACGTCGCCGTATCCGTCCCCGTTGAAGTCACCGCCCGCGACGACGTTGCCCAAGTAGCCGAAGATGGTCGCGTCGTCGTCCTCGGGGCCGATTCGGACCTCGCCCTGGAGCGGAGCGTAGATGTAGAGTGCGCCGATTCCGTCGCTGCCCTGCTCATCGATTGCCCCGACGACGACCGTGGAGCGCGAGCCCGCGTTGGGTGAGAAGGCGACCGAGGCGCCGAATGAGCTGCCCGGTGCGTGTCCCTGTTCGTTGAACGCGAGACCTCCGATGCCGGTGGGGGTACCAGAGAAACCTTGCACCGCTCCCGGGAATCCGGAAGACGAGGAGAACGGAATTCCAATGAGGATGTCATCGTACGAATCCTGGTCGAGATCGCCTCCTCCCGCGAGGGCCCAACCCGCGTGGGCGTTGTCCAAGTCCGACTCCATCGACCAGACGGGTGACGTGGCTAGGCCGCCGGGACCGCCCAAGTAGACGTCGGCCCGGCCCTCGTCGATCTGACCGTTGTCCCAGGCCGGGGTTCCGATCACGACGTCTCCGTATCCGTCATGATTGACGTCTCCCGCCGATGCAACCGCGAGCCCCAGCAGCGAGTTCGCTTGCGTGCCCAAGGCAGACCATGATGGTGCGGTGCTGATCCCGCTGGGTCCGCCTCGGTAGAGGAACGCACCGCCGGCCGCGCTGATCCCGTTGGGCGTGTGGAACGGGGCGCCGATCAAGACGTCGTCGTAGCCGTCCCCGTCGACGTCGCCGAGGCCAGCCACCGAGGTTCCGAAGTATGCGTTGGTACGATTGAACTCGAGGATCTTGTCGAGCACGAACGTGCCGTTGCTGGCGACCAGGAAGACGTAGACGGCGCCTTCGTTGACCTCACCGTTGCTATAGAACGGGGCGCCGGCGATCAGGTCGTCGACGCCATCGCCGTTCACGTCACAGCTGCTCATCGAGAAGCCGATCTTCGCACCGAAGACCGGGAATGTTTGGCCAAAGGCCGGTGCGTCGCGCGGACCACCGTCGAAACTGAACAGCACGTGCTGGCCTCGGCCTTCCACCTCGATATTGTCGAGACGGCCGGCTCCGACGATGCTGTCAAAAAAACCATCGGCGTCGGACCAGCCCGCATCCGAGTGGAACTCGAAGGCGACCTGGAATTCCTCGGCGGATCCGAGGGTAGAGCCGATCGACAAGTACTCCTTGCGTTCTCCATCCAGCTCCTGACCATCGAACCCTGCGATTTGGGTTTCGACTCCGTCGGCGATCAGAAGAACCAGGAGCGAGTCGAAATCGGGTTCGGTGTCATAGATGAGGGGCAGCTTGAGAACCAGGTCCTCGTTGGAGTCCGGATCGTTGAAGAGCGTCGGACTGGTGACCCGCTGGCGCCAGGAATCGTCGTAGCCCAGACCATCCTCCCAACAGAGCGAATCCGCGGACGTTCCGTCCAGCCCGCACCAGAGCACATGATTCCCGGCGTAGAAGAGAGCATCGAAGGTCTGCTCCGCCATGTTCGGGTTTCTCTGGAGGAAGCTCCCTTGCTCGGGCAAGCTCCAGAACTCGCCGGTCAGTAGACTCATGTTCACCGACGTCCAGCCTTCCCACGGGTCGGCGGCACCGTGGTCGAACGTCCACACGCCGTCGGGGACCGCGTGCGCCTCGCCCCCGATCGTTTCGTAGAACCCGAACCAGCTGGTGGGCCAGTCGTCGTACACGACGACGGGGATGGTCTGGGCTTCGCCGTCATCACCGGAGCGAGCCGCTGGTTCCGACTCCGGTTCTTCTGCCATCGGCTGAGCGAGGGGCCGAGAGTAGGTCGGTCCGATCGCCGTCCCGATCGCGAACAGAGCGACGAGAAGCGCGAGAAGTGTCGGGTGGAAACCGATGGTCTGTCGTTCCGTGGACCGGCGGGTGCCGGACTCCCTATTGCGGGGAGTGGAATTCCCTTGCCTCGTGGCCATGAGCCAGCTCCTCTCCTTCGGCGGACGGCCGTAACCGTCGGTTCGATGTGGTGTGAAAGCCCGCGTCTTGATCAACGTGGTCCCGAGGATGAAAGGGACATGGAGATTCTGGGCGGAGACGGACCGGCGAGAGGGGCACGGGAAGCCACGAAGAGGGAGGGCCGGGTGGTTCAGTCCATGGTGGCCGGCTCTGGGTTGCCGATGCAGGGACATGCCTCGTGCCACGGCCGCGACCACTTCGTCAGTTCGAGTCGGTGACCAGCGCGTCCTGACCCAGGGTCTGGAGGACGTCGGGGGGGGGCGGCGTCCTCGCCCAAGGCGGGTCCTTCGAGAAAGGTGCTCGCGTTCCGGTCGGCTGGCTTCCCCGGCCAGCTTCTAGCGCGGCCAGCCCATGACCATCTCGTGGCACTGACGATACTGGTATACCCAGCGGCTGCGATATCCCTCTCCCGGCCACGGATCCATCACGGCCACCCAGGCGGGGCTCGCCGTATCGACGTGGTAGAGCACGCATGCATGTCCGACCGTATTCGGGGCGCCGAGATCCCAGCCGCTATACAGCATGTAGATGTGTCCTTTGCTCTTGAGCTTGCCCTGCAGCCACACGGGATCGAGCTGCTTCGGCTTGATGATCCTGTAGTCCATGTTGACCATCGAGGCCAAGAGTTGGAAACCCCACTTGATATCGAGCTGTCCGCTCGCGGTACAGAAGTCGCCCATCAGATTCTTCAGGCTCTGCACGGTGGGAAAGAGGGTGCCGACCGTGGACTTGTTTTCCGTTGCCTTGATCCAGGAGGACAGGGCGGCGGCCCAGCATTCGTTCTTCCCCTGTTGAATCTGGGGTGGTCTTTTCAGTGTGGTCGCAGACATGACGACATGCTCCTCATGGGAAGGAGGAATCACTCGACGAGAGGTGGAGTGCCTCCCACCGGTTTGGGTTTGCAGCTTCGTGAGCCGCAGGCCCTGCTGCACTGGCCCGTTCGAACTGGAAAACGTGAACCGGGAGGGAAGAGGGACACCGTCTATCGGCCGTCGGAATCTCCGTCGGGTGAAGCCTCGGCGTCGGATTCCTCGAACATCACGGACAGGAAGGCCCTGGCCTTGCGCCAATCTCGCTTGACGGTTCGAGGATCGACGCCCAAAACGTCGGCAGTTTCTTCGATGGTGAGACCGCCGAAGTAGCGCAGCTCGGTCACCCGGGCCGCCCGCTCGTCGATGGCCCGTACCCGCTCCAGAGCGCGGTCGATGAAGAGGATCTCTTCGATCCGGTCCGTTCGAGCGACCCCATCTTCTTGGAGTTGTTCTGGGGGTTGGCCCCCGCCTCGCTTCTCTGCCGTTTTTCGGCGGGCGTAGTCGACGAGGATCTGCCGCATCGCGAGCGTGGCCACGGCGAAGAAGTGGTGCCGATCCTTGTAGGCCCGAGCGTCGGGCTGGACCAGTCTCATGTAGGCCTCGTGAACGAGGGCGGTGCTTCCCAGCGTCGCGTCTGCAAACCCGCCCACCCGGCGGCGTGCGATGTCCCGCAGCTCGTCGTAGACGACGGGAAGCAGCCGCTGCCAGGCGTCGGCGTCGCCCTGGCCGATCTGGTGCAAGAGGTGGGTCACCTCTCCGGTGTCCATGGGGTTCTTTGCGCCTCCCGGAGCGATTCGCCGTCGCGCCAGTATATCACAGAGCCGATTGCACTTCCGCCCCCCGGTGGGTGTGAGGTCATGAGGAGGACTCTCCGGTCGACGTCATGCCGGTCGGGTACTCCCGGAAAACCGGCCGGTCGTGTGTCCCGGATCCCTCCGATCTTGCGTTGCTCAGGACGGAGGCGCGCGGTGTGACGAGTCGCGCGGTCCACCGACAGCTTCGACACCTGAGAGGGGGGACGCGGACATGCTCGAGAGAACCGGCTCGGTCCAGGGCGCTTGCTCCGAGATTCGAGGACGAGAGTTGACCGGCCAGGCCGCTCCGGCGCGCCCACGGGGCTTCCCGATGGCGGTGTTCGCTCCCCCCAAAGCGTTCGCTTCGCTGCCGGTGCCCGCTTCGCTGCGGGTGCTCGCGTCGCTGCCGGCGCTCGCGATGTTGCTCGGCCTTGTCCTTGTGCAGACGGTCCGAGCGGGATGCACGGAGCCCAGCTCCCCCCCTCCGCCGCCGATCACCTGGTACGGCTACTACACGATGCAGGGCGGCGTTCCCCATGCCGTGGAAGGGGAGACCTGGACCTTCGACCACGGAGCGCCCGACCCTCTCGAGGGGTGGACGGTCGTCAACTTCAATCGAAACGTGGAGAGCCACTGGTCGTTGCCGACCGTTGCCGACTTCGACGAGCGTGATGCGTTGCCGGCGATCCCGGGGCTGGAAGGGATGGCCTACGGCGGACGTCGCGTTCTCTGGTTGGGAACGCACGAGGACACCGCCGATTCGCTCTGTTGGCCCGGTGGGGGTGGATACGGCAGCTATTGGAATCAGCGGATCACCAGCCCGGTTCTCGCCGGTGACCCCGATTCTCAAGACGACGTCTTGCTCGGATTGCCGATCATCCACGACATGCAAGACGTAGGGGATGTCGGCGACACCCTCAGGGTTCTCGTGATCGCGAATGGAGTCGAAACCGAGGTGGCGGCCTTCGGCGGGCAAGAGCTGGACGGCGAGAACAAGGCATACATCTGGATCGGCTCCGCGATCGGCGCCGCCGAGGAGTTTCAGGTCGCGTTCGAGTTCCGCAACTTCCTGCTCTGCGACGAGGACGGGGGCTACGACAGCAAGATCGGCGCCTGCCGGATCGACAACGTCGAGGTGGAAGGCCGCGGGCTCCACGAGCTTTTCAGCTTCGACGGCGGACCTCGCGATTTCCCGGTCTCCGGGTACATCCCTCCCGTGGTCGGCGCGCAGGTCGGTTTCTCCATGACCAGCTGCGACGTCAATGGAGACGGCATCGACGACTTGATCGCAGGAGCTCCCTTCTACAGCAACGGCGAAGTCAACGAGGGTGCCGTCTACGTCTTTCTGGTCTCCGCCAACGGCACGTTCGTGCTCGACAAGGTGTTGGAGCTCAATCGCGCCAATTCGTACTTCGGCGCTTCCGTCGCGGGGCTCGCAGACGTGGACGGGGACGGCTACGACGACGTCCTAGTCGGAGCTCCCTTCCACACTCCGGGCGGGGTCAGCGCTGCCGGTGGCGCCTTCCTCTACCGCGGCGGGCCGAGCGGGATCAGCTCCGCACCGTCGTGGTCTGCGTTGGGCACACAGACCAACGCTCTGTTGGGGTTCGCGGTCGCAGCGGCGGGCGATCTGAACAACGACGGCTACGGTGATGCCCTGATCGGAGTCCCGGCATGGGATAACGGCGAGATCGACGAAGGGCGGGTCGAGGCCTACTTGGGAGGGCCCGGGGGGCTCGCGACGACTCCCGTGTGGACGATGGAACCCGACTTCGACTACGCGCATGCCGGGTGGGCGCTCGCAGGAGGTGGAGATCTCAACCAGGATGCCTACGACGACATCCTGATCGGCATTCCCTTCGACATCTCGGTCAACCAATACGGCGCCGTCTACGGCTATTCCGGCTCTGCCGCTGGGATCGGCAGCCTCGCCTGGAGCGCAGTGGGGCCGGTCCCGGGCAGCTCGTTCGGTGGGGCGGTCGCGTTCAGTCCCAATCAGGGAGCGAGCTCCACCATCGTCGTGGGCGCTCCGGATGAGTTCATCGGAGCCGATGGACTCGGCGCGCTCCACATCTATTCCCCCGTCGGCGTGGGTTACACGAGGATCGGACCCGAGGATGATGACGCGACACAGTTCGGCTCTCTCGGGACCGTGGTTGCGGGCGGCGACTTCAACGGAGACGGCTACGGAGACATTCTCGCCGGGGCGCCCCTCGACGCCAACGGGTCAGGCGGACGCGCCGTGGTCTTCGCGGGCGGTCCCTACGGCTTTGGGTACGGCAATCATCCCGTCTGGGTCGGAGGCGTGTGGCCCAACAGCGCTCCGATCGACTTCGGCCGCGCCGTGTGCGCGCTCCGGATCGACGGATCGGGCCGCGATGCGGTCGCGGTGAGCGCCCCCGAGTACTCCGGTAGCCACGGCTTGATTCGAACGTATCTGACCGAGGCTCCCTCATGGGAAGGTTGGACCTTCTCGTCGGTGGGGCTCGACGACTTCGTCGGAGTCGCTTCCAGTGGCAATTACTCGCTTCCTCCGGGCTGCACGCTCTCCGGACAAGTGCTGGAGATGCATGATGACTCCGGTCACCATCCCGATCTGCAGTCGGTGGCGATCGTCTCACCGATCATCGAGGTCGACGGGTCGGTGGAATCCCCCGGGATTCGTGTCGAGTTCGATGCGTTCGTGGACCTCCCGTTCGACGAGGGAGTGGTTCGCCGGGTGAGCGCTCTGGGGCGCACCTACTGTCCCGGTTCCGGCACGTTGATTTGGGAGGAGATCGGCGGAACGTATCTCTACTCCGCGAACCCGGAATGTGGACCCCTGAAGCAGGACGTGAGCTTCGATTGCCAGAAAGCCTACGATCAGGTTCGCGCTCGAATCGAGATCCTGGCGGATTGCGAGAACCTCCCCCCCTGCAATGGCGCCTCGAACTTCAGCCCGCTCTACGACAACATCCGAGTCGGTGTCTACGAGGCCAGCTACCGCGACCTACGGGTCTTGGTCTTCGAGGATTTGGACGGTGATGGGGTGTGGAATTCTACGAACGAGCCGCTCATTCCCGACGTGCTCGTGCACGTCGATCCGGAGGACATTGCCGGCGTCTCGGGCGTGCCGCCCTGCGGGAGGTTCTCAGGACTGACGCCGGATGTGCACGACGTGACC
>JAGQHR010000022.1:0-5040 GCA_020431745.1 Candidatus Eiseniibacteriota bacterium | reverse complement strand
ATCGTGGTGCCTTCCCACTGGCAAGTGACCACTTCAGGAGGAAACCAGCAGTCGGTCGATCTCGCCCCGGCGCCGTGTCCGCCGTTGGCGTGGGAGGTCCGATTCGGTCTCCAGCCGATTCAGAACCAGCAGGATCTCGCCGTGCACTTCACGGGGACCAATCCTCGGCCCGGATTCGACACGCAGCTCAACTGTTTCGCCACCAATCTGGGGACGACGTCGGTGCCGGCCACGGTGACGGTGACCCTGCCTCCCCAGATGTCCTTCCTCTCGGCATCTCCTCCGCCGAGCAGCGGAAGCAACGGCGTGTACGTATGGAATCTGGGGACGCTCTCCCCGGGTCAAGCCGAGGCGCTCGTCATTAAGGTGAACCTGCCTCCGACGACACCTCTGGGCGCCGTGCTCTCCGTTCTCGGCGATATCGAGCCCACCTCGGGCGACGTCGATCCGTCCAACAACGCGGACACGCTGCTGCTCACGGTCGTGGGTGCCTATGATCCGAACGACAAGCATGTCACACCCGAAGGTGTGATCCCTCCCGATCAGGAGCTCTCCTATCAAGTGGAGTTCCAGAACGTCGGGACGGCTCCCGCCACGACCGTCGTCATCGAAGACGAGCTTTCCCCTGCGCTCGACCTGACGACGCTGCAGATCGGTCCGAGCACGCATGCGCACGACCTGCAGATCCTCGGGCGGAAACTGGTCTGGACGTTCACGGACATCGAGCTGCCGCCCCAAAGCGAAAACGATCTGGAAAGCCGAGGGTTGGTCACGTTCAAGATCCGTCCGTTGGGGGGGCTCCCTCCCGGTACGGAGATCGTCAACTCCGCCTCGATCCGGTTCGACTTCGCCGACCCCGTGGAGACGAACGCGACCTCCAATGTGATCCTGGGACCCGCGGGGGCCGATTCCGAGCCGCTCGTTCCCCGCGAGTTCGCGCTCACGCGCCTGGGACCCAACCCCAGCTCGTCCCGAGTCGGCATGACGTTTGCGATTCCCACTCCCGGCACGCTCACGGTCGAGGCAGTGGAGGCGTCGGGTCGACGGATCTGGCGGTCGTCACAGCCCGTTCGAGCAGGCGTTTCTCTCGTCTCTTGGGACGGGAACGACGGGCGCGGGGAGCCGGTGCTGCAGGGCGTCTACTACATCCGGGCGAGGCTCGACCGAACGGACGGCACCGGTATGGACACCGCCCGCCAGCGGGTGGTCATGCTCCATCGGCCGTGATTCCGACTCTTCGTCGGTAGGGAGAGGCGGGCCGCCCTTTCCCTGCCGGCGATTCCGGCCCACTCGTCTGCTGGGATGTGGCCACTCGAAACGATCGTCTGGAGTAGTACCTATCACCCGGCTCTGGACGCGCAACCTCCAGAAACGATATATCTTTTCGGACGCCCAGCTCCTCTCTGTAGCTGCTCGACGGGCGGCTCGCGGAGCACGCGATCCCCCAGGCGCAACCCCGAAGACCGACCGAATCGAGGGAATCATGAGCTCGAAGATCATCTGGACGCACGTCGACGAGGCGCCTGCCCTCGCTTCCTACTGCCTGCTCCCCGTCGTTCGTGCTTTCACGAAAGGGACGGGAGTCGAGGTCGAGACCCGCGACATCTCTCTTTCGGGTCGTATCATCGCCGCCTTCCCGGAGCGCCTGAAGCCCGAACAGCGAATCTCGGACCATCTCGCCGAGCTCGGCCAGCTCGCGCTGACACGAGAAGCGAACATCATCAAGCTGCCCAACATCAGCGCGACGGTGCCGCAGCTCCAGGGCGCCATCCTCGAGCTCCAGAACAAAGGGTACGACGTTCCGAGCTATCCCGAGGAGCCGAAGAACGACGAGGAGAAAACGATCAAGGCGCGCTATGCCGACGTGCTGGGTTCGGCGGTCAATCCGGTGCTACGGGAAGGGAACTCGGATCGGCGTCCGGCAGCCGCAGTCAAGAAGTTCGCGCAGAAGAACCCTCACAAGATGATGAAGCCTTGGCCGACCTCCGGCTCCAAGGCGCGCGTTGCGCACATGAAGGGTGGGGACTTCTTCGAGACGGAGACTTCCCGAACGATGGAGGCCGCGACCACGGTCCGGATCGAGTACGTCTCCCCGGACGGTGCCGTGAAAGTGTTCAAGGATGGTTTGCGCCTGCAGGCCGGAGAAGTCATCGATAGCGCGGTCATGAACGTCGCTGCCCTCCGCGAGTTCTACGCCGAGCAGATCGACGCGACGCGGCAGGATGGCGTGCTGCTGTCGCTCCACCTCAAGTCGACGATGATGAAGGTGTCGGACCCGATCATGTTCGGCCATTGTGTCGCCGTCTTCTATCGGGAGGCCTTGGAGAAGCACGCGGCGACGCTCGAGAAGATCGGTGCCAACGTCAACTACGGCATGGCCGACATCCTGAGCAAGCTCGATCGCCTGCCCGCGGACCAGAAAGCCGTGATCGAGGCGGATATCGAGGCGATCTATGCCAAGCGTCCGGCTCTCGCGATGGTCGACTCCCGCAAGGGGATCACCAATCTGCACGTCCCCAACGACGTCATCGTCGACGCCTCGATGCCGAACGTGGTCCGCGATGGCGGCAAGATGTGGAATCGGCAGGACGAGCTGCAGGACGTGGTCGCGATGATCCCCGATCGGTGCTACGCCACGATGTACGGGGAGATTCTCGAGAACGCGAAGCAGCACGGACAGTTCGATCCGTCGACCATGGGCAACGTCTCCAACGTCGGACTCATGGCGCAGAAGGCCGAGGAGTACGGCTCGCACGACAAGACCTTCGAAAGCCCGGGTGCCGGAAAGTTCCGGGTCGTGGACCCGTCCGGCGCGGTGCTGCTCGAGCAGAATGTCGAGCGGGGCGACATCTTCCGGATGTGCCAGGCCAAGGACGAGCCGATCCGCAACTGGGTCAAGCTCGCGGTCGACCGGGCCCGGGCCTCCGGATCCCCGGCGATCTTCTGGCTGGACCATCGCCGCGGACACGACGCGCAGATCATCCAGAAGGTCGAGGCCTACCTGCCCGAGCACGACACCTCGGGGCTCGACATCCGGATCATGAAGCCGCAGGACGCGATGCGGTTCACCCTGGAGCGGGTGCGCAAGGGTTTGGATACGATCTCCGTCACCGGCAACGTTCTCCGCGACTACCTGACCGACCTGTTCCCGATCCTCGAGCTGGGAACGAGCGCGCGTATGCTCTCGATCGTTCCCCTGCTTGCAGGAGGGGGCCTGTTCGAAACGGGCGCGGGCGGCTCGGCACCGAAACACGTGCAGCAGTTCCTCAAGGAAGGCCATCTGCGGTGGGACTCGCTGGGAGAGTACTGTGCCCTGGTGCCGTCCCTCGAGCTGCTGGCGGAGAATACCGGCAACGAGAAGGCGAAGCTGCTTGCCGAGACGCTCGACGCCGCCGTCGGCGCCTACCTCGAGAGTGCGCGCTACCCTTCCCGCAAGGTCAACGAGATCGACAATCGGGGCAGCACGTTCTATCTGACCCTCTATTGGGCGCGCGCGCTGGCCGCGCAGACCAAGGACGCATCGCTCAAAGACCGCTTCGGTGGAGTGGCGGCGACTCTCGCGGAGAAGGAAGAGGCGATCGCGCGCGAGCTGCTGGCCGCTCAGGGCGCGGCGACCGACGTCGGCGGCTACTACATGCCCGACCCGGCGATGGCCGGGAAGGCGATGCGTCCGAGCGCGACCCTGAATGCGGTCATCGACGCGCTCTAACCGAACCTATCGGTAGAGTCCGTCGCGATCCGGAGGATCGACGAGGAGGGATCACCCGGGCACGTGATCCCTCGCCCGCTGGTGTTTATCCGGTCGACCTCACGACCGCCGTACGGGCGCAGCTCACTCCACGTGCGTCAGTTTGACGGTGGAGGTTCCGTCCGTGGATCGAAGCACGGCCCAGTAGACGCCGCTCGAGAGCAACCGTCCGGCATCGTCGCGGCCGTCCCACCGCACAGAGCGAGGGGAGGGGCCGGAGTTGCCATCCTGTAGATGCCGAACCTGCCGTCCGCTCGCGTCGACGACTGTGAGGGAAACGGGTTTCTGCGAGGCCGACTCGGAGAGGCTGAAACGGAGCTCCGTTCCCGCCGCCGACGTAGTGAAGGGATTGGGAGACGCGGAAAGCATGCCCCACTCGGCCGAGCCGACCGTTGTTTCCGGCACGTCGGCGGGACCGCGCGTGAAGAGCCAGTCGAGCGTTCTTCCCACGAACTGGGTCCGGTTGCTGGGGTCCGGTCCGTTCCCGAGGGCGCGGAGCAGGACCGTGTTGAAGGCGATCCGGGCTCCGTTGGAAAGCTCGTTGCGCAGGGCGATCGGTTGCCCGGTTTCCTTGTGCAGGATGGCGTGGGCACTGGGGAGAGGCTCGACGACATCGGCCTTGTTGTAGGCCGGTGCCGGCCATTGGAGCGCGGGGAAGTTCATGCCGTCCGTAATGGGATCGCCGGGTACTCCCACGGCCGCGTCGGCCCGGGCGTCGTTCGTGTAGGTAGAGACGCCCAGATATGTGCTGGTGAAGGGCTTGGTGCCGTCATAGGTCAGGTAGTCCATGCTCTGCAGATACAGCTTCCTGCCCATGTCTAGATAAGAGCTCAGAGCGGCCAGATCGTTGTCCGTGAGAGTGCGGGGCGTGAATCCGGTCTGCCAGATCACACCGTCGTACTGATTCATCGTGGCCAGATCGGGGCCGTCGCTGTCGTTGTAGGGGCCTACCGTGAACGTTTTGTAGAGATAGCCTCCGGCGGTGATGGCACCGACGAGGTCCGTTTCGTAGGTGCCGTTCTGGTCGTCGTCGATGGCAAGAATGGCGGGCGATGCATTGAAGACCTCGACCATGACTGCACGATGCTCGCCCGAGTTTTCGGATTCGACGACGAGCTCGCCCTGTCCCAGCCAGAGCTCGCCGTCCGTCTGGACGCGCAGCGTGACGTGCACCGTCGAACCCCCATCGATCGGCAGCGCGTAGCTGCTGTGCCAGTCGGATTGGCCCTCAATTCGGAAGGCCACGTTCCAACCCGTGGCCCCCCCATCGAAGCCACCGATCGAAAGGTCGA
>JAGQHR010000228.1 GCA_020431745.1 Candidatus Eiseniibacteriota bacterium | reverse complement strand
TCATCGACATACGTAGACGAACGAAGCGAACAGGAACTCAACGTGTCCCCTGATCCCCATCGGGATCGGGCGCGGGGCCGGCTTGCGCTCGCCGCGGGACGATCGATCGGAGAGACCTCATGCGACCGACGCACTGGCAGACGCACTGGCAATGGATGATGCGTCCCTTTTCCCATGCGGACGCCCGTTCCACGACACCGTCCCGAACGATGCGCATGCTCCGGAATAGGATCGGCACCCTGCTCGGCGCCGGGATTCTGGTGATGCTCTCGGGAGCCAATACTGCACGGGCGAACTTCGCCGGGTTCGACGTGGCCAGCCTGGACGCAGACGTGTCGGCCACTCCGGCGCCGCCGATCGGCTCCAGCCCGGAGATCAAGGCCTGTCCGCTCCCCGCCGGATCCACCATCCACGTAGATGGGCGGCTCGACGACGATGCCTGGCGCGGCGCGCAGCCGGCTGGCGGATTCCTGCAGTGGAACCCGGACCGAGGCGGACAAGCGTCCGAGCAGACGGTGTTCAAGGTCGCCTATGACCAGCACGCCGTCTACTTCGGGATCGCCTGCCTCGATTCCAACCCCGATGAGATGGTCGGAAACCTCGCCCGACGGGATCGCGACAGTCGATCCGACTACGTCTCCGTCTACGTCGACCCCTACAACGACAAGACGACGGGCTATCTCTTCCGCGTCAACCTGCTGGGCGTGCAGCAGGACTCGTATCTCTACGACGACGGCAACGGCTCCGACGACGACTGGGACGCGGTGTGGTCGGCCGAGACGTATCGCGACAGCCAGGGATGGTACGCGGAGATCGAGGTGCCCCTCTCCTCGATCCGATACCGGCAGGATGCGAGCACCTGGGGCTTGCACGTGCGCCGCTTCATGCAAGCGCGTGGAGAAGAGTCCGCCTGGCCGGTCTGGGAGCGGGAGCAGTCGGGCTTCGTCAGCCGCTTCGGCCGGCTCGAAGGGATCGAGAACGTGCCCGCGCCGCGACAGCTCGAAATCTATCCGTACGCGGTCGCCCGCTACCAGGACCCCGCCGCGACCGGACACGAGGACCGGGACGATTTCGAAAACTTCGGCGCGGACCTGCAGTACGGCGTGACCGCGGATCTCACTCTCAATGCGACGGTCCAACCCGATTTCGGCCAGGTCGAGGCCGATCCGGCAGTCCTCAATCTCTCGCCGTTCGAAACGCAGTTTTCCGAAAAGCGCCCCTTCTTCATCGAAGGCAGCCGCTACTTCCGCATCCAGAACTTCAACTTGTTCTATTCGCGCCGGATCGGCACGGGCACCGCGACCAGCCGGATCCGCGCGGCCGGCAAGCTCACCGGAAAGACCGAGCAGGACTTCACGATCGGAGCGCTCTACGCAGTGACGGACGAGACCCAGCCGGGCCAGACCCACAATCCGTTCAAGTCGGGGGAACAGGTCAACCACTACCTGGTGGGACGATTCGGGAAGGAGTTCTCCAACGGCGACCACTCGATCAGCTTCATGCAGACCGCAACCATGAAGACCGCCTCGCGCGAGGAGTACGGCGACCGTGCTTCCCGCGAGGCCTACACCTCCGGCCTCGACTTCCACTTCAGCTTTGCGGACCGGGGCTACGCCATCGACGGCTCCGTCGTCGGTTCGATCGTCGATCCCGAGAAAGTGGCGAGCGACCCGGGCCTGAACGCCTCCAAGACCTATGGCACGGGCGGCGAGATCGACTTCGCCAAACGCAGCGGCACGATCCAGGGCGGAACTTGGGGGCGCTGGGAAGGTGACCGGCTCGACATCAACGACATCGGGTTCCTCGGCGCGCCCGACGAGGCGAACACCGGCGCCTGGCTCTCGTACATCATCAGCCCCAAGGGGGAGCAGAAGCTCGTCAACCGCGGCAATCTCAACTTCAACTACTACAAGAGCTGGCTCTACGCCGCGCGGAGCGGCGACGACGTGCACACGGGAGAGACGGCCTGGAGCTACGGACGCGGACACCGGCAGAGCGGAAACTATAACGTCAACACTTGGGTCCAGCTTCCCAGCTATTGGGAGCTCTGGGGAGGCGCAGACTTCTACCCGGAGGGAACGCAACGCTTCGAGACGCGCACCACCTACCTCGCGGAAGTCGAGGAGAACGGAGAGAGCCGCACGGTTCGGCGCTCGATTCCCGGCGGGGGACCGCTCATCGACGAACCGACGACCTACGGCGGTTGGTGGGGCATCAACACCGACTCGCGCAAGGCGGTCTCGACCTACCTCGAAGGATCCCACTATTGGGATGCCGCCGCGAACGTCTCGCACCGGTTGAGCACGGGCGTGACCTGGACTCAGAGCTCCGCCGTCAACCATCAGCTCTCCGCGTCGTATCGGTACCGGCTGGACGACACCCAACATCTGGAGAACTACGAGGCAACCGACGGTGGCGGAGTCGGGGGGATCAGCTACGTCTTCGGCGAGATCACGCAGCGCACCGTCGACGTCACGTTGCGCACCAACGTGCTCTTCAACCGGAACCAGTCGCTCGAGCTCTACCTGCAGCCGTTCCTGTCGGTCGGGGACTACACACGCCCGCGGCGCCTGACACGGGCCGACACCTACGACCTGGAGCCGTACACCGTGAACGGGTTCCGGGCTCAGGACTTCGACTTCCGGTTTTCCTCCGTGAACCTGAACATGGTCTACCGTTGGCAATACCGGCCCGGGAGCACGCTCTATCTGGTCTGGACCCAGGCTCGCTCCGACTACGACGAACGGCGCTTCGGCAACAGCGGTACCCGTTTCGACAACTCCCTGGGCACGGATGCGCTCTTCGGAACCGAACCGGAGAACGTCTTCCTGGTCAAGCTCACCTACTGGCTCCCGATCTGACGCTCAGGAACCGGGAGGAAATTGCCGATCTGGTGAGGAAGAACGCGAGACACGCGCTCGCTGCCCTCTGGCACGAGAGGTGACGTCATGGCCGACGGGTTCGCTTCCTCCTCACCGATCCAACTGCTCCTGGTCGACGACGAGCCACGGGTCCTCCAGGGTCTCCGCCGCATGCTCTATTCCATCACGGGACCGTCGGCGATCCACCTCGCCGAGAGCGGGGATCAAGCGCTGGAGATCCTGCGCGCGCATCCCATCGACGTGATCATCTCCGACATGAGGATGCCGGAAATGGACGGCGCGACGCTTCTGGGGATCGTCCAGCGCGAGTATCCGGAGGTGGTGCGGATCATCCTCTCCGGTTTCTCCGAGCGGGAGGCGGCCCACCGCGCAGTACCGGTCGCGCACCAGTTCATGAGCAAGCCGTGCGAACCCGCGGTGCTGCGAGAGACCATCGCGCGCGCGACGAACCTGCGCCGGCGGATCGTCAGCGAGGAGATCCGGGCGGCGGTCGGACCGTTGACCGTGCTGCCCCCGGCGCCGCAGCTCTACCATGAGATCAACCGGGTGCTCCTCTCTACCGAGCTCTCCGCCGACGCAGTCGCCGACGTGCTGGAGCGCGACCCCGGAATGTGCGCCAAGATCCTCCAGATCGCCAACTCGGCCTTTTTCGGGCTCGCCCAACATACGGCCAGCGTCCGGCACGCGATCAACTATCTGGGGACGGATACGATCCGGTCGTTGGTCCTGACGCTGGAAGTGTTCGGCAATCTGGGACCGGCGGCGCCCGCCGGAAAGCTCTCGATCCCGCTGCTCCAGGAACACTGCCTCTTCACGGCCAACATCGTGCGCCTTCTCCCCGGACTGGAGCACCGCGTGCGGGAGGACGCCTACACTGCCGCCCTCCTCCATGACATCGGTCTGCTCGTCCTGGCGATTTCCGCACCGCACCACCTGGAAACCTCGATGGCCTACGCCAAAGAGCACGGCGTCGCGCTATGGACCGCGGAAGAAACGCTGCACGGCGTTACCCACGCCGAAGTCGGCGCTTATCTGCTGGGGATCTGGGGGCTTCCGCTCCCGATCGTCGACGCCGTCGCTCGCCATCACCACGAGGACGCGATCGATCGGCTGGATCTCAATGCCGCCGTGCACGTCGCCGACCTCACCGCGCAGCTGGTCCAGACCGAGTGCATCGGCCCCCGCGCGATCACCGAGAATCGGATCGATCAGGGCTGGTTGGCGTCGGTGGGGTTGCTGGAGGAGTTCCCCCGGCTCGTCGACGCTGCCCGCGATTGGCTGGATGCCCTGCACGACGACGCGGCATGATCGCCGGTGGCTGTTGGCGTCAGACGCCCCCGGAAGGCGGCCGTATCAGGCGGCCCGGGCCTCCGGCAATGCGAGCGGAATGCGCACGGTGAAGGTAGTGCCACGGCCCACCTCCGACCTCACGTCGATCGTCCCTTCGTGCTTGGAGACGACGACGGAATGGGCGATCGCCAATCCCTGACCCGTGCCCTTGCCGACCGCCTTGGTCGTGAAGAACGGATCGTAGATCTTCCCCAGCTGCTGCGCCGGGATTCCGCACCCGTCGTCCGAGACCTGAATCTCGGCCCACCCATCGACGCTTCGGGAGGTGACCCGGATGTGTCCCATCGCCTCCCGGGCGCCTTTGCTTCGTGCCTCCAGCGCGTGCGCCGCGTTCACGATCAGATTGAGGAAGACCTGGTTCAGATCGACGACGTAGCAGGGAACCAGCGGCAGCTCCGGATCCAGATCGAGATCGAGGGTGGCGACATACTTCCATTCGTTGCGGGAAACCGTGACCGTGTTCCGGATCGCCTGATTGAGATCGACCGGGACCTTCTCGTGTGTACCCGGATGGGAGAACTCCTTCATGGCGCGCACGATCGTCGACACGCGACTGAGTCCCTCGAGGGATTGGTCGATCGCGAGCGGAATCTCGGTCAGCAGGAAATCGATGTCGGCATCCGGTACCGGTGGGGTCGTTCCTGGCCCCGGGTTCTCCGTTCCCTCCGACGCGGGGGGCTCCTCCGAGCCCGGCGACACCCGACAGGTCTCCACGAACTCACGCAGGCTCTGGAACGAATCGCGCAGGAAATAGATATTGTCGGTCAGGTATTGCGTCGGCGTGTTGATCTCGTGGGCGATCCCCGCCGCGAGCTGCCCGATCGACTCCAGCTTCTGGGCCTGGAGGAGCTGGGTCTCCATCCGGAGCTGCTCGGTGACATCGTTGAAGGTGACCACCGCTCCCGCGACCTCCCCCTCCAGGTAGGTCGGATTGACGCTGCACTGAGCGGGAAACGGATCCCCGTGACGCCGGCGAAACGTCTCCCGGCGCACCGGTTCCGGCGTCCCCGTCGCGAGCGCTCGACAGATGGGACAGGTGGACTCCTGATGCGCGGGAACCATCGCCGCGCCGTCCCCAGCGCTTTGGGACTCGAGCATCTCGTGGATGTTTCGACCGATGAGGTCTGAAACTTCCCAACCGACGAGCTGCGCCGCGCTCCGGTTGACGAAGACGGTGGCCCCGCCGCGATCCACTCCCCAGATGCCCTCCCGGGCCGAGTCGAGGATCGTCCGCATGAGCGCTTCCTGGGAACGCAGCGCATCCTCGGTGCGACGACGGAACGTGATGTCGCGGATCAGCATGAGGGTGACTTCGCCGACATCCACCGGAATGATCCGGGCTTCGTAGATCTCCTCGGCGGCACCGCCCTCCGACCGAAAGTCGAAGGAGATGGGACGACGTGTGGCGCGGACGAGATCGACCCCCGACCGGATCTGTCCGATCGAGCCCGGAAAAGGGAGATCGGTCACGGGCCGCCCGATCAGATTGGGGCGACCGGTCAGGATGCCGTCGGTGCCGAACGACTTGCAGCCGAGAATCCGATCGTTGGCGTCGATCTCGAGGATGAGATCGGGGAGCGCGGCCAGCACGGCGCGAATCTCGTGGTTGGCGCGGAGGAGATCGCGCGAGGACAGTTCCATCGCACGCTCGATGAGGGCCTTCTCCTCGTCGAGCTCTGCATAGGCCTCGCTCACGGCTTGCAGGAACGGTTCGAGATCCCCGAGATCCGGGCGATCCCGCAGGTGGCGACGCATCTGCCTCTCGAGCAGATGGTGCCGCTTCGGCTCTCCGGACCC
>JAGQHR010000227.1 GCA_020431745.1 Candidatus Eiseniibacteriota bacterium | reverse complement strand
CGTCGCGGCATTGCCGCCGACGGTCCGGCAGATCGCCGTCCTCGACCGGACGAAAGAACCGGGCGCCCCGGGTGAGCCGCTCTACCTGGACGTGGTGACCGCGCTCGCCGAAGAGTGGCGGCGCGCGCATCCGCAGACGGCGCTGCCCGCGGTGATCGGGGGGCGCTACGGCCTCTCGTCCAAGGAATTCCACTCCGGTCACGTGGACGCGGTCTTTGGCGAGCTGGGAAACGCCGATCCGAAGAACCACTTCACGGTCGGAATCGTGGATGACGTGACCCACACCTCGCTTCCGCCGAAGGCGCCTCTGCCGGTCGAGGCCGACTCGGTCTTCCGGGGCCTCTTCTACGGACTGGGCTCCGACGGAACGGTGGGCGCGAACAAGAACTCGATCAAGATCCTGGGCGACACCACCGATTTCCACGCCCAGGGCTACTTCGTCTACGACTCGAAGAAGGCCGGCGCCGTCACCGTGTCACACCTCCGCTTCGGTCCCGAGCCGATCCGCTCGACCTATCTGATCGAAGACGCGCGCTTCGTGGCGGTGCATCAGTGGCAGTTCCTCGACCGGTTCGACGTGCTGGAGCACGCGCAGCCCGGCGCCGTCCTCCTGCTCAATGCTCCGTTCAAGCCGGAGCAGGTCTGGGATCGGCTGCCGCGCGAGCTGCAGGAGGGAATCCTCGAGAAGGAGCTCCAGGTCCACGCCATCGACGCCTACGAGGTGGCGCGCGAGCTCGGGCTGGGACGTCGCATCAACACCATCATGCAGACCGCGTTCTTCGCGATCTCGGGAGTCCTCCCCCGCGCCCAGGCCCTGACCAAGATCAAGGAGGCGATCCGCAAGACGTACGGCAAGCAGGGCGAGGAGATCGTCCGCCGCAACGAGGCGGCCGTCGACCGCGCGGCCGACCAGATCCATCGGATCGACGTTCCCGCGCAGGCCACGGCCACCCGGCGCCGTCCACCGCTCATCCGTGACGGCGCCCCCGATTTCGTGGAGCGGGTGACGCGCGTCCTGATGGCCGGCCAGGGAGACCTGCTCCCGGTGAGCGCCTTCCCGCCCGATGGCACCTGGCCCTCGGCGACGGCGCGGTGGGAGAAGCGCAACCTGGCGCTCGAGATTCCGGTCTGGGATCCGGCCATCTGCATCCAGTGCAACAAGTGCACGCTGGTCTGTCCCCATGCGGCGATCCGCGCCAAGGTGTACGAACCGGTGGCACTGGACGGCGCCCCGCGCACCTTCCGTTCGGTCGACCTGCGCTCCAACGAGCTCAAGGGGATGAAGTACACGATCCAGGTCGCACCCGAAGACTGCACCGGCTGCACGCTCTGCGCCCGCGTCTGCCCGGCCCGGGACAAATCGAACCCGCGCCACAAGGCGCTCAACATGGAGTCCCAACCGCCGCTGCGGGAACGCGAGCGGGAGAGCTTCGCGTTCTTCCTCGAGCTTCCCCAAACGATTCGGGGATCGGAGGCGGTCCGCGCCGACGGCACTCGCCAGCCGGTCCGCATCGATGTCAAGGGATCGCAGCTGCTGGAACCTCTCTTCGAGTTCTCCGGCGCCTGCGCCGGCTGCGGCGAGACGCCCTACCTCAAGCTCCTGACCCAACTCTTCGGAGATCGGCTGCTGATCGCGAACGCGACCGGCTGCTCGTCGATCTACGGCGGCAACCTCCCGACCACGCCCTACGCCATCAACGCCGACGGGCGCGGCCCGGCCTGGTCGAACTCGCTCTTCGAGGACAACGCGGAGTTCGGACTCGGCTTCCGCCTCTCGCTCGATCAGGCGACCGGCGAGGTGCGCGAGCTGCTGCGCCAGTCGGCGACGATGGTCGGCGACACCCTCACCGAAGAGATCCTCGCCAGCCTCCAACAGGACGAGACCGAGATCCGGCACCAGCGGGAACGGGTCGCGCTGCTCCGCACGCGGATCCAGGAGCTGGAGTCCCGCGGCGAGATGGACCGCCGGCTGGCCCGGCGGCTCTACGGCCTCTCCGAGCACCTCGTGCACCGGAGCGTCTGGATCGTCGGTGGAGACGGCTGGGCGTACGACATCGGATTCGGGGGCGTCGATCACGTGCTCTCGCTGGAGCGCAACATCAACCTCCTGGTCCTCGACACCGAGGTCTACTCCAACACCGGCGGGCAGGCCTCGAAGGCCACGCCCATGGGGGCCACGGCCAAGTTCGCGATGGGCGGCAAGGCGGTCGGCAAGAAGGATCTGGGCTTGATGGCGATGGCCTACGGCCATGTCTACGTCGCGCAGGTCGCGTTGGGCGCGAAGGATGCCCAGACCGTCCGCGCGTTGCAGGAGGCGGACAGCTATCCGGGCCCGTCGCTCGTCATCGCGTACTCGAGCTGCATCGCCCACGGATACGACATGGCGGACAGCCTCGATCACCAGAAGATGGCGAGCGAGAGCGGGCTCTGGCCGCTCTACCGATTCGATCCGCGGCGCAGCCTGACCGGAGAGAATCCGCTCCAGCTGGAGTCGAAGACACCGACGATCCCGTTCGCGAAGTTCGCGGAGACAGAAACGCGCTTCAAGATGCTGATGAAGGCGAATCCGGCGCGCGCGAAAGAGCTCCTCTCCCGGGCCGATCGGGCGCTGCGCGGACGCTACGGCTTGTACGAGCAGCTCTCGCACCTGCATCTGGGGGCCGCTGACGCGACGCCCTCCGCAGAAGACTCCGGCTCCAGCAACGGAAAGGGAGGGGCCAGCGCATGAATCTGTCCACGCAATACCTCGGGTTCACTCTGGCCAATCCGATCGTCTGCGGCGCCTCGCCGCTCGTCGACAACGCCGATACGGTGAAGCGACTCGTCGACGCCGGCGTCTCCGCCTTCGTCCTCCATTCGCTGTTCGAGGAGGACATCGAAAAGGAAGTGGCGGCACACGATCAGATCGCGGCCTACGGGGAGAGCTTCGCCGAGGCGCTCTCGTTCTTCCCGGAGATCGATCCCTCGCACACCGGGCCGCGCCAGTACCTCAGCCTGGTGCAGCGGGTGAAACGGGCCGTCCCCGTACCCGTCATCGCTTCGCTCAACGGCTCGAGCGTCGGTGGATGGACCGGCTACGCCAAGGAGATCGAAGCGGCCGGAGCGGACGCGCTCGAGCTGAACCTCTACTTCCTCCCCACCGACACGACGGAGAACGCGCAGGAGATCGAGGAGCGCTGTCTCGACATCGTGGCCGCGGTCCGGCAGTCGATCGAGATCCCGCTCGCGGTCAAGCTCTCCCCCTTCTTCTCCGCCTTCGCGCACTTCGCGAAGCGGCTGGAGCAGGCGGGCGCCAACGGGCTCGTGCTCTTCAACCGGTTCTACCAACCGGACATCGACGTGGAGACGCTCCAGGTCGTGCCGAACCTGCATCTGTCGACGTCGGAGGAGCTGCGGCTGCGGCTGCGCTGGCTGGCGGTGCTCTCGGGTCAGCTCGGGATCTCTCTGGCGGCGACCGGAGGCGCCCACAACGCGCTCGACGTGATCAAAGCGGTGATGGCCGGTGCGGATGCGGTCCAGATGGTCTCCGCGCTCCTCCGGCACGGTCCGGACCATGTGCGGACGGTGCTGGGCGAGCTCGCGAGCTGGATGGACGAGCACGACTACGAGTCGATCGCCCAGATGCGCGGGAGCATGAATCTCGAGCGCTCTCCCAACGCGGCGGCGTTCGAGCGGACGAACTACGTGAAGGTGATCCACAGCTGGGGTCTTTGAGCCAGCTTCCGAGCCAGACTCTGGCCGGGCGGTGAGCCGGACTCCGCACCGGGGGCGTTACGCACACGGGTCGGTGTCCCGACGCCGGATCGAGCGGCGTCGGCTCAGCGTCCGAGCAGTTCTTCCAGCTGCCGGTGGTGAGGATTGAAGACGAGCCCCCGCTGGAGGCGCTCGTTCGCTCCCGTCGCGTCTCCCCGGGACTGCGCGAGCTGGGCCCCGATCGCGAATCCGTTCGCGTAGTAGGGATTGTACGCGGCGGCCGCATCGGCCCAGCGGAGGGCCGCATCCGCGTCGCCCGCCTGCCAGGACAGCTGCGCCATCCCGATGAGCGCGTAGTAGCAGGCCGGGCTCTGCGGCTTTCGCAGCACCTCACCGAACTCGCGCGCGGCCGCGGTCGTGTCGCCCGCCGCCATCGCGGCGACGCCTTCCTCGAAGCGCACGACCGAGAGGTCGGGCGCCATCCGACTGATCCGCGGCAGCACCTGCGCCGTCTCGCCACGGAAGCGGGCCTCGTCGAGGGACCGGGCGGCCCCCGCCCGCAGCTCCCGATAGCGCACGCCCCTCGCCTCCCAGAGTCGAACCGAATCGGCGAGCGCGGGAAGAGGTCCCGCCCCGAGCGATCGCTCCAACGCCGGGATCTGGATCGAACGCAGCTCGGCCCAGGGGTCGTCGTAGAACTGCGGCTGGAAGGTCCCGGGCTCCAGCCGGTGCGGATACCAAACGAGCGCATTCAGCGCCTCCACATACGGAATCCCGGGAAACACCTCCGCCAACGCCTGCGATCGATAGGGCGCCCCGCGTTCCGCCAGACCGCGGGCCGCGAAGATGGCGCGGGACTCACCCAGCACTCGGCGGAGGAGATGGAGCGGGGCGTGATGCTCGAGCCAGGCGTTGTCGTCGGTGTTGCGCTGCCGCGACTCCTGCGCGAGTTCGATGACCGCGGCTTCCGGCGCGACGAGGAAGAACCCGAGCTCGAGCGGATCGCGCACGTTGGCCCGCAGCAGCGAGCGACGCACCGCGGGATCGGAGAAGCGTTCCTGGACGCGCTCCCAGGGCGCACGGAGCGGCTCCTGCGAAGCGAGCACGATCATGTCGGCGGGATTGGTCTGAAAGACCATCAAGTGGGGAAACGAGTCGTGCAGCGCCGCCAGGATCGCGCCGAACGCCTCCTCGGTGAGATCGTAGTTCTGGATCCACTGCGCAAGGACGCCGTCGGGTTCGAGATGGTCCCGCACGATCTCGTAGAACTCACGCGTAAAGAGGTTCGCGATTCCCGCCATCCAAGGATTGGAAGGCTCGGAGATGAGGACATCGTACTTGTCCGGCGCATAGGTCAGATGAACGCGCCCATCCTCGACCAGCAGATGTGTGCGGGGATCGTCCAGCGGGTCGTCGCTGATGCAATCGAAGTAGACGGAGGCGTCGATCACCGCCTCCTCGATCTCCATGAGGTCGAGCTCACGCACTTCGGGATGCGTGAGCGCGGCTCCCGCGGTCATGCCGCTGCCGTATCCCACGACGCCCACCTTTTCGATGCGGGGCGCGAACATCAACGGAAGGTGACCGGAAAGGCACTGGGTCAGGATGTCGCTGAGGTTGGTGCTGGCATCCGGCTTCCCGCCGATGTGGAGCGAGGCGGCGCCCAATCCCCGGTAGACCGCCACCGAGACGTTGACGCCTTCGCGATGGTAGATGAGCTGGCCGGGATCCAGTTTCTCCTGATCGCTCGTCGCGGAGTAGAGGAAACGATAGCGACCCCGATTGAAATCGGCGATGTTCCAGCGTGGAATGAACCAGACGACCGTAAGGACGGCCAACACTCCGGGAACCATCCCGATCAGGTCGCGACGCACGCGGAGGAACGATCCGGCGCGCGCGATCGCGACCCCGGCGACTCCGGACGCGACCAGAAGGCTGCCCACCGCCGCGCCCGTCATCGTCGACCAGACACCGAAGCGCGGCAGGAGGACGAACCCGGTGACCAGGCTTCCGGCGATGCCGCCGATCGTGTTCCAGACGTAGAGCCGACCGACGTTCGACTCCGGCGATCCGTCGCGTCCCGCTTCCCGAAACGCCCGGACGGCCGCCGGAAAGATCATCCCCATGATCAGACACGGGAGAAAGACGAGCGCACCAGCGACCGCGAGCTGCGAGCCGGCGAGCGCCCCCTCATGCAGGGGCCCGAGGAGACCCCGGAACACCGAGACGTAGAGCGAGGGAAGCGCGTTCACCAACAGGAGCGCAGCGAGCCCGACCGCAGCCAGGGCCGCCTCCAGGGACGCGAAGAGACCGAGCCCGGAAAGACGGGTCCGGTGTACCCAGGGACCGGCCAG
>JAGQHR010000226.1 GCA_020431745.1 Candidatus Eiseniibacteriota bacterium | reverse complement strand
AGCGCGAAGCTGATCGCCTCGCTGGCGCCCGTGGTCACCATCAATTGCTCCGGGCCCAGGGAGATCCCGTGACCGGCGTAGTACTCCGACATGGCCTGGCGGAGCTCCGGAATCCCCTCCGACGGCGAATAGGCGAGTACGGCCGGAGGATTCTCGCGGATCGCGTCCCACATCGCGTCCGGAGTGGGGAGATCCGGCTGACCGATATTCAGGGCGTAGACCTGTGTTCCCCGTGCGCGCGCGGCCGCCGCGAGGGGGAAGAGCTTCCGGATCGGGCTGGCCGGGGCGGTCGCGCCCCGCGTGGAAATTCGTGCCGGCTTCATGGAGTCACCTCTTCCGCCAGGTCGTTGAGGATCGGAGCCGTGCTCCCGGAGGACGGTTCGGGGCACGAATTCCGCCGGGAAGGCCGCCGAAACCGGGTCCGAGATAAGGTCAGGACAGCCCGCCGCCGATATTTCCCTGGGGACCCCCGGGGCGAGACGAGGGGATCGATCCGAACGTCCGCTCGAACTGGGTCACCTTCGCGTGCAGAACCTCGAGGAGCGCCTTCGCGTTCTGCGGGGTCATGATGATGCGGGAGTGAACCTTTGCCGTCGCCTTCCCGGGCTCGACCCGCGCGAAGTCGAGGATGAACTCGGACGGCGAGTTCGCCAACAGTGCCAAGTTGGAGTAGATGGCCTCTACGTCGCCGACCTCGATCTGCACTTTGACCGCCCCCGACGGGGGACCGGATTGCGGGTCCATGGGACTTCCTCCGAAGTTGCCGGGCGACTTGCCGTTGCCGTTGCCCTTTTGGAACCAGTTTGCCATCGATGAAACCCTCTGTGAGGACCTGCACGCCGATGCGAGCGGGAGTCCATCTCCATGAAACTCGATCCTGACACACCCGCTCCTCGCGAAACCAGCCAGGAGCAGCCGCCGGAGTATAGCGCGTCCCCACAGGTCGCTGTGGGATTCTCGCCCGGCTGGCACGGGCTCTGTGAATCGATCCGCCAGCTCGGCCATCCGGACGAAGTTGCGCTCGCGGCCGTCGCGCTGGCAGTGGATCCGAAGATCGGGGCGGGGGCGGCCGCGTACTTCCAGGTCGACGTCGAATCGGGTCGGTTGCGCGGTCTGGAAGCGGGCCTGCCCGGCGACCGAGCGCTCGCGACCAAGCTTCGAGAAACCGCGCCGGGGGACGTGGGATCCCTCGCGGGACTCCTCGCGGATGCGCGAAAGAGCCATCACGCGGCGGGATCCCCGGCCGCTTCGCTGCGCCGGGTCCGTTTTTCCCTGCGGGACGAGGCGCTCGGTCCGGTGCTGGCGGCGCTCGGGGGCTCGCCCGCGACACCGACGGAGCATCCTCTCGAGCTGTCCCGAATCCTCGGGGACGGAAGCTGGTCCTATTGGCCAGTCGCGTACGACGGGCACACCGAAGCGGTGCTCTGCCTGCGGGATCTCCCGCACCCCGGCGTTCCGCTCGGATCGCTGCTCGACGCGTGCGCCGCAGCCGTCTCCCGGATCCGCCTGAATGCGCGCGTGAAGAGTCTCGAACGCCGCGCCAAGACCGTGGCCGAGCTCTCGCATCGCGTTCTCACGGCATCTACTTTGGAGGATCTCCTCGACGCGGTAGCGCGGTCGGCCGCTCGGACGCTCGATGCGCACTGGGCCACGATTTGGACCACGAACGGTTCCGAGTCGAGCTTGCGCGTGGCGGTCCACTGCGGACAGAACGCCGCCGATGAGTCCGAAACCCAGTTCCGCCAGGAACAGGCGCTCCGGTGCCTCGAGGACCTGCGCGCACGGCCCCTCGTCGACGCGCGCGGCGAGATCATCGGGACGCTCGCTCCCCTCCACGCGTTCGAGACCCCGCTCGGGGTCATCGCGGTGGCCGATGGTGGCCACGAATGGGAGCCGGAACGAAAAGGTCATGACCGCACCTTCCTGGAGTCCGTCGCGGCCCTGGCCGCTCTCGCGCTGCGTCATGTCGACCTGCGCTCCGAGCTGCGTCTCGTCGCCCAGCGCGAACGGGAACTGCAAGGGATGCTCCAGCAGAGCGAGCGGCTCGCGGGGATGGGGGAGACGAGCGCGCAGCTCGCGCGGCAACTCGAAGTACCGCTCAACGCGATCGGCGAGAGCGCGAAGAACCTCGCCGCGGCAGTACCGGACGGAGACCCGCGCGCGGGGCAGGCGGATCTGATAGCGCGAGAGGCGCGACGCCTCCTGGCTTTGGTTCGCGAACAGGTCGCGTTGATGCAGCTCGATCCGCCTCGCCTGCGAATGGTGCATCTGGCCGAGATTGCCCGGGACGCCTTTGCCCAGGCGCGCGGCCCGCTGGAGAAGGCCGGGGTCCGCATCGAGGAGCAGCACGCGCCCGATCAGCCGGCGCTCCTCCTCGATCAGGAGAAGGTCCGGCAGGTGATCCTCCGGATCGTCGAGAACGTGGGAGAGGGGTTGGTTCGCGGCGGCCGATTCGCGCTGCGTACGGGGCGCGAAGGACCCAACGTGTTCATCGACGTGGCCAGCGAAGCCGAACCGCCCGACGGCGGAATCATCGATCGGCTCTTCCTGCCTTTCGACGGGGGCCGCGGTGCTGCCGGACTGGGATTGGCGGTGGCCCGCCAGATCGTGCTGGATCACGGCGGGGAGATCCAGGTTTCGAGCGACGACACGTGGGCGACCCGCTTCCGTGTGAGCTTCCCGGTGCGGGATAATCAGGACCGTCGGCGTCCCCGCGCGGACCGGCGTGCCGGTCGAGAGCGACGGCGGGCGGCCTGAGGGGTGGGCCGGGAAACTCTTGACGAACACCCGGGCCGCAGGTACAAATCAGCGTTCGGGTTTGCGGTGCGACCTTAGCTCAGCTGGTAGAGCACTAGACTGAAGATCTGGGTGTCCGCGGTTCGACTCCGCGAGGTCGCACCAATTCATTCGGCTTCCTCGGGAAGCCGTTTCGACAGGGAAGCTGGTGTAGCTCAGCTGGTAGAGCAGCGCATTCGTAATGCGCAGGTCAGCGGTTCGATTCCGCTCACCAGCTCCATTTTCGGGCGAGCAACGGGTGCTCGGTCGCTCTCGGCGACGGGGGTGCCCGTTTTTCGTTGCACCCAAGCGGCCTCCGAGGGAGGTGTTCGCCGAATGACCTTGATGGTTTCCGTTTCCGGAGTCCGTGGGATCGTCGGCCCGGAGCTGAATCCGCAGGTGATCGGGCGCTGGGTCGAGTCCCTCTCCGAGATCCTCCCGCCCGGCCCCGTCGTCGTGGGTCGCGATTCCCGTCCCAGCGGCGAGGCATTGGCCGCCGTCGCTGCGGGATGCTTCGCGGCCGCGGGACGTCCTGTCTTCGACGTCGGCCTGGTCCCGACCCCGACCGTGCAGCTCGCGGTCGAGCTTTGGCACGCCGCCGGCGGTGTCATCCTCAGCGCGAGCCACAATCCCGCGCCCTGGAATGCCCTGAAGTTCGTCGATGCAGGAGGGAGCTTCCTGGCGCCCGAACGTTTCGCGCTCCTGCGGTCGGCGTACGACCGGAACGACCGCGCGGCGCTGCCGGCCTCTTCGTACGGACGGATCGAGGCCCGGCGGCGGGAAGCGCTGGATCTGCATTTGGAGCGGGTCGTGGCGATGGTGGACGCAGCGCGAATCCGTCAGGCGAACCTGCGGGTCGTGATCGAATGCGGACACGGCGCCGGTGGCGCGCTCCTGCCCGATCTCGGCCGGGCCCTCGGCATCCAACTGGACGTGCGCCACGAGGACACCACGGGGCAGCTCCTCGACGACCCGGAACCCTCGACCTCTTCGCTCTCGGCCCTGGCGCAGACGGGCGCAGGAGCGCACTTCGCGATCATGGTGGACCCTGATGCGGACCGCTGCGGGCTGGCGATTCCGGGCACGGAGGTGATCGGCGAGGAGTGGACCCTGCCGCTGGTCACGGCGCACCGCCTGCGTTCGGGAGGCGAAGGACCGGTCGTGACCAATCTCTCTACGTCTTCCCGGATGGAGCTGGCCGCGGCCTCCCACGGGAGCGAAGTACTGCGTTCCCCGGTCGGAGAAGCCCACGTGGTTGCCGAGATGCGGCGGGTCGGGGCGCTCATCGGCGGTGAGGGCAACGGGGGAGTGATCGACCCCCGGGCTCACCTGGGACGGGACTCCGCGGTGGCCTTCGCCCTCCTCAGTGAGGCGGAAGCGGCACCGGGGGGGCTGCGCGAGCTGGCGGCATCGTTCGCGAACCGCGCAATGATCAAGGAGAAGATCGCTATGTCCGACAATGGGTTCGGGCCCATTGCCGAGAAGCTGTCTCAAGCGCTGGGCGCCGCCGACGACCAGCGCGACGGGCTCTGGTGGCGCCGGCCCACGGGGTTCGTGCACGTGCGTGCCTCGAACACCGAACCGATCGTGAGGGCGGTGGTAGAATCCGCGTCGGAGACCGAGGCTCGCGAACTGATCGCCCAGGTGCGCGCGGCCATCGGCTGACGAGGGAGGGTCGACATGTGCGGAATCGTGGGCTACACAGGTCCGAAGGCTTGCGTCCCCATTCTCATCGAAGGTTTGCGGCGGCTCGAGTATCGCGGATATGACTCGGCCGGCATCGCCGTCATCGAGGACAAGACGGTCGCGGTTCGCAAGGACAAGGGCAAGCTCGCCGCCCTGGAGTCGCTCCTGAACGGAAGCGCGCCGCAGGGAAAGGTCGGCATCGCCCACACGCGCTGGGCGACCCACGGCTCGCCGACCCAGGCGAACGCGCATCCCCACGTGGATCAGAGCAGACGCTTCGCGGTCGTCCACAACGGGATCATCGAAAACTGCGACAGCTTGCGTGCGAGCCTGGTCGCGAAAGGTCACCGGTTCGATACCGAAACCGACACGGAGGTCCTGGCGCATCTGATCGGCGAGTACTGGGACGGCAATCTCGAACAGGCGGTCGCCTCGGCGCTCCGTCTCGTCGAAGGGGCCTACGGAATCGCGGTCGTCTGCGACTACGAGCCCGAGAAGATCGTGGGCGCCCGGAAGGGGAGCCCCCTGGTCGTCGGAGTCGGAGACGGAGAGTACTTCGTCGCGTCCGACGTCGCCGCCATCCTCTCCCACACGAATCAGGTCATCTATCTCGGCGACGAGGAGATCGTGATCATCACGCCGCGCGGTTACCGCACGATGACCCTCGACGAGGTGCCGATCGACAAGCAGATCGAAGAGATCACGTGGGAGCTGACACAGGCCGAAAAGGGCGGCTTCGCCCACTTCATGCTCAAGGAGATCTTCGAGCAGCCGCGCTGCATCCAGAACGCGATCCGCGGTCGTCTCGTCGACGGGACCTGGGAAGCCCACCTGGGCGGGCTCAACCTGACCGAGGACGAGCTCCGGGCGTTCCAGCGCATCGTGTTCTTGGCCTGCGGGACGTCTTGGCATGCCGCCATGCTGGGTGAGTACATGATCGAGGAGTACTGCCGCATTCCGGTGGAAGTGGAGTACGCCTCGGAGTTCCGGTATCGGAATCCGGTGATCGATTCCAAGACTCTGGTCATCGTGATCAGCCAGTCGGGTGAGACCGCCGACACCCTGGCCGCGATGCGTGAAGCGCAACGCCGAGGGGCCACCGCGCTCGGCGTGTGCAACGTCGTCGGATCGACCATCGCCCGGGAAGCCGACGGCGGAATCTACATCCATGCCGGACCGGAGATCGGAGTCGCCATCACCCTGCTCCCCGCGCTGCTCGGCCTCGTCGGAACCCGCATCGACCGGCTCCGCGTCCCTGGCGTGCAACTGCGCTACGAGAGCGACCACCACACCTCCCGGTCCACCTCGGCCCGATGGGCCCGCCTCGTCACCCGCCGACCCTGGCCGTTCCTCGCAGCCGGCTCCGTGCTCCTCGTCGCACTGGCGATTCCCGCAGCCCGCCTCGAGCTCGGCTGGCCCGATGCCGGGAACCTGCCCCCCGAGACCACCGCCCGCCACGCGTATGACCTGCTCGCCGAAGGCTTCGGCGAAGGGTTCAACGGGCCCCTGCTGATCGCCGTCGACCTGCGTGAGGTCGCCGATCCGACCGGCGCGCTGGCAACCATCAGCACCGCGGTCGCCGCAACCCCGGGGGTGCAGT
>JAGQHR010000225.1 GCA_020431745.1 Candidatus Eiseniibacteriota bacterium | reverse complement strand
CCTGTTGGTCCTACGGTAGTCCCGCTGCGGGAGTGGGCGGCCCGGGCCGCCAACCACTCCCGGACCGGGAGTAGAATGCGCACCGAGAGCACCACTCGGCTCGGGCGGCGAGCCACTCCCGGGCCGGGAGAACCAAGCCGGGAGCGTTGCGGAATGACGACTCGAAAGAGCACGGCGAAGAAGACGTCGATTTACAGCGTGCATCCCGGCGTGCTCATGACGCGGGACTGGATCGCATCGCTGAGCGAGAAGACCGACCACAGCCTGGACGACTGGATGCGGCTCATCGCCAAGAACGGGCCAGCGGGTGAGCGGGAACGTCTCCAGTGGCTGAAGTCGGAGCATAGTCTCGGCACCAACACCGCAAAGTGGCTAGCCGAGTACTCGGTGGGCAAGGGCGAAGAGCTGGCCGATCCCGAGGCATACTTGCGGGCCGCAGAGCAGTTCGTCGACGCAATGTATGCCGGTCGTCCCGGATTGCGTCCGCTCCACGACCAGATCGTCGCACTGCTGCGCGAGCGCCGACCGACAATCCGGATCTGTCCCGGAAAGACGATCGTGCCGTTCTATCGGAACCATGTCGTCGCGCAGATCAAGCCCAGCACCAAGACGCGGATCGACTTCGGGCTCGCGCTGGATCGCCTCTACGAGCAGAAGTCGTTTCGACCGCCGGCACGCCTCATCGATACCGGCGGATTCCAGAAGAAGGACCGCATCACCCACCGGATCGCGGTGAGCGAGGCGGGTGATATCGACGATCTGCTCGTAGCCTGGTTCGACAAGGCGTGGGAGGCCGACGAGTAGCCGACGTGGCGAGGCTCGTTGTCGGGTCAATCCGATGGGTCGAATGACAACGCACGTCGCAACGGGCAGCTGAGCTCGAACCTGGTCCAATCGTTGCCGAGTCGGAGCGAGAAGCTCAGGCCTCCGGCTCGCGCACCATCCTTTCGAGAGTGAGCGCCGGGCACACGTGCCGGTGCAGATATCCGAGGAGCCCGGTCGCGACGCTGCGGACTCGCTTCTCCACCGCGGGATCGAGACACGTACCATCCCGATCGAACGCCTTCTGCACGCCCGCCACCGAAACCGCACCCGGCAGCACGATGGCGCCGACATGGGAGCCGATGCTTCGCAGCTGCTCCAGCGATTTGATGGCCCCGATCGCTCCGGCAGCGACTCCCAGGAGAGCGACCGGCTTGGTGGTGAGAGCGGACGGAAAGCCCAAGTTCTCCAGGATGAGCTTCATCATCGCGGGCAAGCTTCCGTGATACTCGGGGGTAGCCAGTACGACCCCGGCCGATTCCCGAATGAGCTTCTGCAACGCGAGCGCGTCGGCGGAGGCCGGTTCCTCGCCCGGAAACGGCAAGGTCCGGTTCTGCGGATCGAACACCTCGACGGCGACGTCCGCATCCCGTTCGAGTTCGTCCACTACCAGCCGAGCGGCCATCGAAGTGTAGTTGCCGGGTCGCCGCGTGCCGATGACGACGGCGATCCGAATCTTGTCCAGGGGTTCCATGATTCCTCCCGCCGGCCGTCCCGACCGACTCTCCTCCGATCCCTTGCGAGTTGGGATTCCCCGAACGGTCGACGACTGCGCCGTCGATCTCTCATCGTAGTGCCCGGGGTTCCAACGATCTCCGCATGGTACGCGAGTTCACCGAAACACGCCGACCCAGGCCGAGTGATTCCCTGACTTGACTGCTTCTGGCACGGTCCTGCCATACTCAGCGCTCGATGCAGTCTGCACGAACGAACGGCCGCACCACTGCACCGCTGTGTTGGATCCTCGGTGCACTGATCTTGATCGGGTGCGAAAGCGACGGACCCCTCGCCACGGGGCCGCTGGTCCCCGTGACCATTCGGGCCACGGTTCCCGACGGGAGGCTCCTCCAGACCACGTTCGAGCTCCGCAAGGATGTCGACGGGCGGCAGTTCCGACAGATCATCGAGACCCAGCGTGGCGTGGCAGAGACCCACCTCCCCCCGGGTAGCTACTACGTGCGTGACGTCGATCGCGACACCTACCTCGGCTCGGAGGGACCGGTCAGACGCCCTGCGGACGCAAGCCCGGTCGACGTGCCTCGATACCGGTCCACGGACATCGAATTCCGGTACTCCAGCGTGTCGATCCGGCTGCTCGACGACTCCGGCCGTCCGGTGCGATGGAGCGGCTCCCGGCCGCCGGCCAAACTCGATGTCTATTTCTTCTCACCGCAGTTGCTCGGTGACTCCGTGGCGGTTCTCTCCCCGGTGATTCCGGGTGAGTATCCGGTCGGCATCGCCTGCGACACGCCGCCGCTGCCCTTCACGTGGTACCCGTCAGCGGGAAGCGCGCTCGATGCCGAGCCCGTGCGTGTGGAAGCCGGTGTCGACACAAGAGTCGTGATCCGATCGGCTCCCCCCGCGTGGATTCGATTCGTCTGCCCCGCACCTCCACAGATCGCGTCCTGGGAGCCGAACCACTCTGTGTACGCGGCACCTTCGGGAGATCCGACCGAACACCGGGTGGCCGGGCAGCTGGAACGAATCCACGACGTGCTCGGTCCGTTGCCGGCGATGGACACGAGCGTCGACATCAAGCTCTATTGGCGGAGCGGGGAGACCCGCACGAGTCGAGAGCTGACGCAACGGGTGTCCCCCACCGCCCACGACACGACGCGCGTCGTGATTCCATCCGACACCGGCATCGAAGTGAATCTCGATCCACGAATGGGAGTGCTCCAGATGACCGACGCGACTAGAACCCGAGTCGCCAGTACGGAGGGATCCCCCGCGTACCTCTTCGCCGATCCCGGCAGCTACATCCTCTCGGGTTGGGACTCCGGCCGGTTGCTCACGTACTGGCCGAGTGTTCCACGGGCCGAACTCTCCGATCCGATCGAGATCACTAGAGGTCGCTTCGAACGGATCGACTTCTCGCTCGTCCGCCCGGCATCCGTGAGAGGATGGATCAGAACCGATGATGGCATGACCGACCTCGAGATCGCGGGCACGAACCTTCGCTTGTTCGGCGCGTTCCCTCAGACGTCCAGATCAGAGGATGCGGGAGACTTCGCGTTAGCCGCGTTGTGGCCGGGGACCTATCGGCTACTCGCCACGCCGCCGGCCCAATCCCGTTTCGCGCCCACTTGGAACGGCGGGGCGTCTGATTCTGCCAGCTCGATCCCCATTACGGTGGGACCAGGAGACCATCTCCATGACCTGGAGATCCGGCTTCGTCGTCGCTAGCTCACTCCTGTGGGCAGTGCTGCTCCCGGGATGTTCGGAGGATACGGCTCCGACCATCTCGGCACCGGTTTGGGGGATCATCAGCGGACCCGACGGACCAGCCGAAGCAACGATCTTTGCCACCGGGGATGCCGGATTCGTTCGAGTGGACACGGACGAACTGGGCCGCTACGAGCTTCCACTGCCGGTGGGCAAGTACAACGTATCCATCGGGCTGCGATCTGCACCGGTCGAGCTGAGGCTCCACAGCGACTGGCATTTCCGGCCGAGAGCGGCAGGAGAAGTCCCCCCGGCGATCGAGATCTTTCCCGATACCGGACCGATCCGCGTCGATGTCCGATTGTCGAACGTGGATGTGACCATCGAAGGCTTGCAGGACTGGAGCGACACCGTCATGAACGGGAGGTTGGGTCGCGTTGGCTATGCTACCGGCGAGGTTTCCCGAGATCATCTCACTTTGCACTTCGGGTTCGTCCCCGAGGGTGACTATCCGTTGATCCTCGATGAACGCGTCTACGCCCCGGGCGTCACCACCGAGTCCGAGGCGATGTTGTTCCACGTCGGCGACGGTCAGCAGGAGGCGTACGGCATCGCCATGAATCCTCCGATTCGTGTCCGCGGGATGCTCGTCGACCCTTTCGGTTTCACGACGGAATTGATCTGCCGCACATCCATCGACGACAGGGTGTTCTCCGTCGAGCTGGACAATCTCGGGCGCTTCGAGACCCTCATGTGGTCCGACACGGTTGCTCTCGCGATCAGGGCGAGGTCGGGAGAGTTCGGCCTCTCCACCGCAGCCGATGGTCGTTCGGAGCCGTTTCCGTTGACACCGGGACAAACGATCGACCTGCCTCCACTCACGGTGCCCGGAGTGTCGATCGAGCCAACGGGCGTCGCGCCCGCCGACGCCGAGTTCTGGATCCGCAATCCAGCGGACGAGCGATGGAGCAACGCCTATTCACCATTCGTGCTCGGCCCGCTCCCGGTCGGACGGTACGAAGTCGGCGTCGACGCCCGGACGCCGTGTCGGACGGTGTGGGTTCCGACTCACTGCGACGAAGGCGGGTGCGACGGAATCCCTCTCGAGATCAGCCTCGTCGCACCGAACCCTACGGTGGAGCTCCCGCTGATCGAGGGCGCGCGCATCGAGGGCTATGTCACGAGCCTCGAGCGACGCCCCGACCTCGTGGGATCCCTGTTGGCTGCGGACACGACCCTGTGCGACGCGGAAATCCTGAGCTACCACGACGGGTACTTCGGATTCCGGGGTCTCCGCCCCGGCGCATATCTGCTGCGGTTCGCGTCCCGGGACACGGTCTTCTGGTACCCCGGAGTGTCTTCCGAGGAAGAGGCGGAGATCCTCGAGGTCGATCAGGGCAACGCGCGTTGGCTCGAGATGCCCTGGCCCGACGTCCGCTGAGCTACGAACGGCGAGCGACGAACAGCATCATCCGGCTGCCCGGGCTGAACGGGTCGCGCTTCCAGCTCCCGAACACGTGCTCCACCACGAACCCCGCTCGGTCGAGGGATCGCGTCAGCTCTTCCTGCGAGCGGAACCGCAGCTCGCTGCGTGCGACCAGAACCTCGCCCGAGGACAGGAAGACGTTGTGACCCTCGAAGACCACTCGTCCGGGGCTCACGGAAACCAGCTCCAGCCAACACTCCATCGGACCGTAGGGAGACTCGGCGCGCTCGAAGGTCGACTCGCGCGTCCACTGTTCCCAAGCCCTTGCGACCGGATTGCGGCTTTCGAATGCGAGATGACCGCCAGGGCGAAGTGCGCCGTGAATCGCTTCCAGGGTGCCTGCCCAGGAGCTTTCGTCGAGAAACACCTGCGCCACGTTTCCGGTCATCACGACCAGATCGGCATCGCGGTCGCCGAACGAGGAAGCATCGCCCTCCACCCACGTGACGCGCTCCGCGTTCGGCTTGCTTCGAGCGACCTCGAGCATCGCGGCCGAGGGATCCACCCCGGTCACGCGACGCACGCCGGTCGCGAACTCCCGCGTCAGCAGGCCCGTGCCGCATCCCAGATCGATGATGGACCGGGCGTCGATTTCGTTGGCGAGATCGAGATAGAAGTCGGTATCAGGTCCCCGGGGGTTCTCCAGATCGTAGAGCGCGACCAGCCGCGGCTCGACATAGTGCAGATCGAGCTTCGTCGGAGCTCGGCCGGTCTCGTCCACAAACCCCTCCTGAAGCCGACAACCTTCGAGCCGTCCTGAACGAGATCGCCGCAAGCGACACACCGCGATGGACAGTTCTCCTCCGGCCCCCGTCAGACCACCGACCACGCTCGGATTCAGCGATCGACGACGACGGAGCGCACGAACTGTGAGGCCCCGATCTGGAACCGCACGAAGTATACGCCAGGTGATACCCGGTTTCCCGGCGGCAGCAAGTGTGACCGGACCTACGCCGAGCGGCTTCTGAGGAATCCGAGGATCACCGGCGTCGTGCGGTCCGGCATCTCGGTTTGCGGATAGTGGCCCGCTCCCTCGATGATGGCGAGCTCCCCACCGACTCGATCGGCGACGAGTTTCCCTTCGACTGCAGGATCGGGGAAATCCGGGTCTTTTCCACCCATGACGACCAACGCGGGCGCCTGAACACGATCCAGCCGCTCTTCGGAAGGTGCTCGCGAAGACGTGCCGAGCCGCTTCACCGCATCGAATCGACCAGCCTCGGCAAGGTTGGCCCGCAGCAGGCGGAGGGTGTCCGAGAAATCGGCAGGTTTGCGTGATGGGTACAGTGATCCGTAGTACATCGCCCAAGTGTGCACGCGCCACGGGTTGTTCAGCATCAACCAGAACACGACCCGCATGAAGGGATTGATCTTCGTCTC
>JAGQHR010000224.1 GCA_020431745.1 Candidatus Eiseniibacteriota bacterium | reverse complement strand
ATGATCATCGAGCCTTGGGTCTCTCGACACAGGGGTGCTGGAGACGGCCGCACGGCCGCGTCAGAGCGAGAACCAGCGGCTGACCTTGACCAGGAAGATGTCGTGCGGATGCCGATGGAACAGCTCGTCGACGCCGTCGCGCGCCGAGAAGTGACCGTCCGACGTGAAGTCGACGCGACCCTGTGACCACACCAGGTAGAGGGACGATCCCGGGCTGAACTCCCAGCGGGCGACCAGGTTCGAGTTGAACTCGCGATAGTTGAAGTCCGGGTTGCCGAATCCGTAGTCCGCCGTTCCGTCCCGGTCCTCATCCACCTCGTAGGAGTCGGAAGCCTCGTCGCGCGAGATCTCCTGATCCGACAGCGTGACGAACCGGTCCTCGTAATGGTCCGCCCGGGGATCGGTGATGCGTTTGAAGTCCCGGTACTCTCCCGCGGAGACGAACGGTGCGCCGTAGTACTGGATCGTGAGATCCGGCGTGACGGCATAGTCGAGCCGGAGGGTCAGGGCGACCGTTTCCTGGTCGAGCGACGCGAAGAGATACCGATCCTGCCCCTCGAACTGGCGCCTGCCGACGTATTGGAGCTCGGGGCGGTTCTTCGAGTGCGACGGGCTGAGCGTGACCCGGATCTGGTTGTTGGGACGGACCGTCAGATCCACCCACTCGTCGCGGCTCCAATAGAAGTCGTCGTCGCCGATGTACCAGCTGCCGCCGAATCCGTAGTAGATCTTCCGCCGCGAGTCCGAGTTGACCCAGTAGTTGGGGTTCCACCCGCCGGGCCAGCGCGAAGAAGGGCCGCCGCGGAGCTCGGTGTTGGACACGTACGCGAAATCGCGCGTGAGGCCGCCGCCGCACTGGTAGTTGTTCAGGAAGTTCGCGTTGAAGTTGGTGTTGGCGGAGTTGCTGAGGTGCGTCCCGCCGAAGTCGTAGTTGACCCACTCGTTCACGTTGAAGGCGAGCCGCCGGAAGATCGAGAACGGAGTCTCGATCCGGTAGTTGCCCCAGCCGAACTGGTTGATCTCGTCGGCCCGCCGCAGATAGCCGAGGTCGTTGGTCTCGAATCCGGGCGTGCGCCAGGCGACACCGGTCTCGAAGCGCACGTGGCCGCGGCTCTGCTTGCCGAACCGCACGGCCCCAGCGCCGCCGCTCAGCGACGTGCGCGTGCTGTCGACCGACACGTAGTCGGCGTCGGGGCGCTGGTAGTACCGCGCCGATGCGGTCTGCGTGCGCAGGATCGCTTCGCGGCTGCCGCGGATGTGGCTCGCGTCCAGGTTGGCCGCCACGAAGTACGTCCGGTCGTGCCAGTCGTGCCGCACGTCGAGCCCGCCGGTGTAGGCGGCGGTGTGCAGGAAGTCGACGGCTGCATCATTGGTGCGACGGTTCACCGCGGTGAACATCCCGCCGACCGCCGTCTGTCCGTGGTCGTAGTCGCGCTGGACGCGGCCCACGAAGTAGTTCGTGGCCGGCTCGACCACCTGCTCCCGCTTGCCGTGCACCCCGTCGATGTCCGCGTTCTCTTCCGCGGTGACGGCTTCGAGCACGCCGATCGACCAACCCCGGGACGTCTTGCCCGACATCTTGGCAGCTCCCAGGATGCTCGAGTGGTCGGGGCTGTCGGAGTACTCGCCGTCGGCGGTGGATGCGAAGCCCTGGGGCGCGCGTCCGATGCGTCGCGAGTAGAACAGGTTGTCCTGGGTGAAGCTTCCTCCGGTGACGGCCGGGGCCAGCGGGAAGTCCAGGATGCTGCTGCCTTCGATGAAGAAGGGCCGCTTCTCGTCGAAGAACGTCTCGAACGCGCTGAGGTTGACCTCGGACGGGTCGGCTTCGACCTGACCGAAGTCGGGGTTGGCGGTCAGATCGAGCGTGAGATCGCTGGTCAGTCCGATCTTGCCGTCCAGTCCGAACGCGACCGCCTGGTCACTTCCGGTCGCGAACGGATTGCCGTCCTGCTTCGCGAAGCTCTCGGCGCGGGTCACGGCGTAGGGGAGGAGCTCGACTTGGCGTCGCGGGCGCAGGTCCCGCAGTCCGCGCAGCTCCCCGAATCCGCTGACCCACCCGGTCGCGTCGCGCGGGATGAACTGCCAGTTCGACCGTTCTTCCTGCCGGAAGATCCGGCGCGTGATCTCGATGCCCCAGACCTGCTCGGGCTCGTTGCCGAAGCGGAGCTGACTGAGCGGAATCTTGACCTCGGCGGTCCAGCCCTCGGAGTCGATGGCGGTCGCGAGGAACCAGATCGGGTCCCAGTTCCCGTCCCAGTTGTTGCCGTCCTCGGAGACGAACTCGTCGCCTTTGACCCCGGAGACGCTGGAGGTGAAGGAGAAGGCGGTGCGCCGGTCGTGGTTGCTGTCGATGTTGACCTCGACCCAATCGCCGGGGAAGTAGTCGCGCCGCGCGGAGAGGGCGACGATCTTGTCGGGCTGGCTGTCGAAAGCCCGGTAGGCCAGGTAGAGGGCGTCGTCGTCGTAGAGGATCTTGAACTGGGTCTGCTCGGTCGGGGGCTGACCCGGGTAGGGCTCGCGCTGGGTGAAATCCCCGGCCCACGAGACCTGGTCCCAAACCGCCTCGTCGATGTGCCCGTCGATCCGGGGCGGAGAGCCCGAGATCCGCTGGGTCTCGTAGACTCGCAGGGGCTCCGCGGCGGCCGAGGTGCAAAACGCGCCCGTTGCGGCACACGCCAGAAATCCCACTAACATACGGTACTGCAAAGTTTTAGCCCTCACGATCCCTTCCCCGACCCGGTCTGGTCTCTCCCGACATCCAGCAGGACGCCAGACGACGCCCTCGCGTTCAAGTCAAAATGCCGCAAGTTGGTGGTAGGACTTAGGATCCTCGCCCATCGATCGCTCGGCTCCACCCGGACCGGGCATTGCGGGATGTCGGACGCCTCCGCGCGAGGGCGGCCAATCCGTGACCACCTGCGGCGGCCGGGCCGGCGCCCCGGGAAGAGGGCTCCTATCGCGCCGAGAACGCTGATCCAAGGGTCCCGCGTGGTCGCCGAGCGGCCACCGCGACGAGGCTCTTGGGTGAAGGACAGCTTCTCTGTGACAGCTCTGTGACACGCTCCCCTCGCCGCGACCACCAGGCGCGCTCGCGCGGCGAAGAGTACGCAGTTCTCCGGATGAGTGTGCGCGCCGCCGCGTATTCGCCGTCGGGTTCCGCGATGTTTCGACGGCGAACTACCCAGGGTTCTACGAATGGAGTTCGTAGTAATACCTACTCCGGACTTTTGTACAACTACTGACTGACGTGAATTCTTTTCATCCTCCTAATACAACCTTGCGGTTGATCGTGGCCGACGACCTCCATAGACTCACTTGTGAATTGGTTCACTTGCGCAGCCGAGAGGGTGGTCACGGTGGCGGGTCGGTTGGAGAGAGAGAGCGGGATGGTGCGGAGAATCGGAACAGTCGCGCTCATCTTGGTGGCCACGATCGCCCCAACGTCGTCCGTCATCGCGCAAGAGACCGCGGCCCCTCCGGTCCTCGGTCCCCGCGCCGTTCGCGCCGAGCTCCTGCAGGAGATCCAACTTCCCGGAACGGACCACTTCCTTCGCCCCAGCGCGCTCTTCGCGGATCGCAACGCGCACGAGATCCTGATCGGCGATCAAGGCCACAACCGCGTCGTCATCCTCGACGAGAACGGGACCTATCGCGGCGAGTTCTACGGGCAGGATCGCTTCACCTCGCCGCAGGACCTGGTCGTGGAACCGGACGGAACCATCGACGTGCTCGCCGGCACGCGCGAGGGTCTGCGCATCCTTCACTATGACTTCGATGGACGCTTCTTGAACGAGCGCGCTCTCGGGACGACCCCGGACGGTCGCGAGGTCCAACCGGGCGCGCTCGCCATCGACTCGCAGGGGCGTCTCTACGTCCGCGATCGCGTCTGGCCGCAGGTCTGCGTCTACCGGGATGGGACTTTGGAGCGGGTGATCGAGTTCGCCGGGGACGTCCCGGACGATCGCCTGGTCGAGGTCGGCGCCGGACGGATCACGATCGCCCACGACCTTCTCTATATCCCGGTCTCCACGCTCGGCACCGTCAAGGTCTTCGACCTGGACGGCCGTTTGCTGCGCGCGATGGGAGACCTCGGGAGTACCCCCGGTCAGCTCGCGTTGCCGGTCGACGTCGCCGTGACCGGTGACGGGCTGGTTCTGGTCCTCGATCAGAACCGGTTCAACGTCGTCTGCTATTCGGCCGAGGGCGCGTTTCTCGGCGAGTTCGGCGGCAAGGGGATCAGCCCCGGCTGGTTCTACCGTCCGTCGCTGCTCGCAATCGACAGCGGAAATCGAGTCTACGTCGGACAGGTCTACGCAAACCGGCTCCAGATCTGTCGGATTCCGGACTTCATCGCGCAAGGCAACCGCAATCTGGGAGAGAGGGGCCGGAGAGAGGATGGGGGGTCCGTTGGAAATGGCTTTATCCAGGGGAGCAAAGTGGATGCTCCCCGGTTTGCGCGCGCAGTTGAATTAGTCGTAACCATGCAATCACGTACGTGTGAGATCGGAGGATAGTCATGTCGAAACTCATCGTTCTGGCGGTGGGTCTTCTCGTGGTGGCGGCCGCCCCGGTGCGTGCCTTCCATGACGAGGGTGTCGCGCACTGCAACGGGTGCCATACCATGCACAACAGTGAGGACGGGCAACTGGTCGATCCGGACGCCCCTCACGGCAACCCGTGGCTGCTCGTGGACGAGACCCCGAGCGATGTGTGCTTGGGCTGTCACGCGACCCGTTCGGGCGCGGTGTTCTCGGTCGATCCGCTGAATCCCGCCACCGAGCGCGGCGCGGGCAACTTCATCTTCCTGACCGACGACAACCTGAACGACGGTCACTCGGGTGCTTCGAATCCCATCTCGGGCGATGCGGCGGGACACAACCTGAACGCTCCGGGCCACGGCCTGGCGGCGGACGGGACCCTCAACAACGCTCCGGGCGGGACCTTCCCGGCGAGCGTGCTCGGCTGCACGAGCTGCCACGATCCGCACGGCACCCAGGACTTCCGGCTGCTCTACGGCGCGGGCCGGACGGTGCAGGACTTCTACACCTTCACGAACGCTGCTCCGACCGCGGTCGGCATCGGCCTGAGCGGCGCCGGCGAGTCCAACTCCAACCACACCGCCTATCAGGGTGGCATGAGCGCCTGGTGCGGGAACTGCCACGGAAACTTCCACAACAACAACACCGACCTGGTGCACCCCTCCGGTCAGGCGCTCGGCGGCACCATTTCGCAGATCTATGATCTGTACAACGGTACCTCCGACATCTCCGGCGGCGCGCATGCCACCGCCTATCTGGCCTCCGTTCCGTTCGAGGATGCGGGCAACGCGACGAACTCGACGGTGGGCCCGACGGGAACCAGCCAGGTTTCGTGCATCAGCTGCCACCGGGCGCACGCCACGTCGGCTCCGAACGCCGGTCGTTGGGACTTCAACGTCACGGGTCTGGCCGAGGACGGACACGAGTCCGGCTCCTACACGATCCCGAACCCGTATGATGAGTTCCAGCGTTCGCTGTGCAACAAGTGCCACAAGAAGGATGAGTTCGATGCACTCATCGACTTCACGCCTGTTCCGTAAGGCGCTGGTCCCCAGGTAACGCATCGAGAGACGCCCGGGAGCCCAGCGCCCCCGGGCGTCTCGCTACCAGGAGCGAACGCATGTTTGCGAACGGTTCCATCAGAAGGACGCTGCAGCGGGGGGCCTTGCTCGCGTCCATCGGGTTCCTCCTTCCGGGAAGCGTGCTCGCGGTCGATCCGGGTTCGCTGAGCGGCACGCTCGACGTGACGGGCGTCACGGGCGAGGTCGGCGATCAGGACCGGCGAACGGTCAAGCAGGACTACCGGGTCCAGTGGGACCGCACGCTCTTCCCGACGATCCAGCTCCATGCCGGATACCGTTTCTACCGGTTCGATCTCGACGAGGCGACCCAGTCCTACCGCCGCGAGACCCGGCCCGACGGCAGCCTCACCTGGAACCATCCTCTCTTCACCTTCGGGGCCAGTGCGGCCCGGCGCATGACGCGCACCAACCAGGCCGCGGGGGATTTGACAGCGGACGATCTCGGGTTGTCCTTACGGACG
>JAGQHR010000223.1 GCA_020431745.1 Candidatus Eiseniibacteriota bacterium | reverse complement strand
CTGCGTTCACGGCGATGAACACGGTGTTTGGACGATTCTTCGACGTGAGGGCGCAGGAGCTGACCGACCCTGCCGCCACCGTGGCGCGTCCCCGATTCTTCATTCTGGATGCGCAGACCCATCACGTACCCGAGGGCACTCCGCGGGTGCCCGCGAACCAGGCGTTTCTCGACTATCTCATCCAGGTGCGGCATTTCGGAGGGAACTGGAACCCCTCACTGCGCGATCGGGTGATCTCGCCGACCGAGCTGCAGCGGATCAACTACATCAAGGAGATCTTCCTCGACAGCGAGACCGACGTGGCGGTGGTGTCGGGGCTCCCGCAGCTGACCCGCGACTCGTACGTGGTGTCTCCCGAGGAGATGGTTCGGACGCGCAGCTGGGTCAACGAGCTCGCCGATTCGAGGCGGGTCCTCGCGCAGGGCATCCTATCGCCCGAGCTGGGGAAACAGAACGAGGAGGCAATGATCGCCCAGGTCGAAAAGCTCTCCATCGATTCGTGGAAGGGCTATCCCGGCCAGCCCCTCGGACCCAATGGGGAAGGATGGTGGCTCGACGACGAGAAGGCCGCCTATCCCGCGCTCCAGCTTTCGCGCAAGCTCGGCGTGAAGAACATCTGCGTGCACAAAGGCCTCCCGGCGCCCATGTTCAGTGCCGAGCACTGTCACCCCCGCGACGTCTTCCAGCCCGCGCTCGACTTCCCCGACCTCAACTTCCTCGTCTATCACGCCGGTTTCCACGGAGTGGCCGGCGTCATGGATGCCGTGCAGTCGGAGTTCGAGACCAGTGCTGAGGTGCCCTGGGTCTCCGATCTCTGCGCCTGGAAGAACCAGCATCGGGATGTGCAGAACGTTTTCATGGAGCTGGGGGCGACGTTCGGGATGACCGTGATCACGTTTCCCATCCTTGCCGGTCACATGCTCGGGATGATGCTCCAGTCGTTCGGAGAGGATCACGTCCTTTGGGGGACGGACTCGGTGTGGTGGGGCTCCCCCCAGTGGCAGATCGAAGCGCTGCGCCGGTTCCAGATTCCGGAGTCGCTGTGCGAGCGCTTCGGGTACGAGCCGCTCACCGATGCGGTGCGGGCCAAGATCTTCGGGCTCAACGCCGCGCGCATCTTCGGCGTGAGCACGCGGGCGCAGCTGGGGCCAGTGCCGGACGACTATGTCGAGCGCCTCCGCGAGATGTATCGGGGATCCAATCTTTCGACGCCGAGCCACCTGCAATACGGTTGGGTCTCCCGCGCCTGATTGACCGGATGCGGAATCGTCGGGGTTCGGCGAGGCCTCGCGCCCGGAATGGATCCCACGCGGTCGGAGACACGTCGAGTGTGGCACGCCGTGGGCGGCCGGCGGGAGTGGTGCTCTCTGGGCCGCCCTGCCGGGCGTGCTGGATCGAACCGGTGGTTTGCGCAACCTCGCTGCTTCTTTTCGCCGCCACGGGAGTATGACAATCGATAATCTGTAAGACCGAACGTTTTTTCGTTGTATCCTGCAACTTCCTGCATTACTCTGCGTATATCCATGGTCGCGAACAAGTCCGACGCCTCGCACGTTGGCCGCTGTCCGTTCGCTCGTGTCCGTTCGCTCGCACAGGGCGGCCGTTTTGGCTCGCATCGCCCGAATCCCGACCACATCGGTGGAGTGCCTGTCTTGCTTTCAACTGCCGCTGATCTTTCGTGGATCCGATCCGCATCTCCGTTCGGGGATCAGATCCGCGAGACGAGTCCGCCGTACGGGCCATCCTCGCGCTCGACGCGAGCCGTCGTCGACGATCTCGTCGCGCGGTGGCAGACATTGGCCCGTGCGGAGTCCGCGGTCGCGCTGGCGGAAGGCGATGCCCTGCGCCCCGTGCTCGAGCAACGCATCTATCGGCGCCTCGGCTACGCGAGCTTCCACGACTACTGTGTGGAAGCCGTGGAGATGACGCCGAGCACGGCGAAGCGTCGCGTCGCGTTGTCCCGTTTGGCCGATGGCGTACCGGCGGTGCGTGCGGCGTTGTGCGAAGGAAGGCTGTCGCCGTGCCAGGCTCTGGCGATCCGGCCCGTCGTGGATGCGGAGAACGCCACGTGGTGGATCACCCTTGCGGCCCGTTCCACCGTGTCCGAGCTGCACACCGTCGTCCGCCAGATCGCATCGGAAGATGCGGCCGCGGCCGCGGCCGCGGCCGATGACCGATCCGTCGGCACACGGGCAGCCGGCGCAGGTGATGACGGCACACGTACAGCCGGTGGGCGCGAGACGGGTGCCGGGGAGACGGTCGGGGCCGATGGCGCCGGGATCGACGACCTGGAGGTGGATGGGCGGCGGGTCTCTTTCGAGGCGCCGGTGGCGGCGCGCTTGGCGTTCGAAGAGGGGCTGCGCTCTGCCCGCCTGGTTCTGGGATACGAGGCTCCGCGCCACGCGTGCGTCGCGGCGATGCTCGCGGAAGCTTCCTCGTCGGCCGCACTCGCCCCGGCAACCTCGCCCGTGGAGCCGTCCTTCGCCGAACCGGACGCGCTCCCTGCAGATCCGCGGGAGCAGCGCATCCAGCGTGATCTGCGCGACCGATTGCACCGGGACGCGAGGGCACGTCTGACCCGCGATCTGCGCGCGCGTCCGTCAGCTCCGGAAGTCGCCGTGCCGTTCTCTGGCTCGGACACCCACGTCGGCTCCGCGGCTCGCGATCATGCGGAGGGTTCCGCCGACGGGTCTCCCGAGGAAGTACGGAGCGAGGTCACCCCGTTCGTGTCCGAGGCGACCCCGGAGGCGATCGGGGAGGCGGAGGACACGCTCGCCGACGTCGACCTGCAGCTCGAGGAGTTCGCGGAGCTGCTCGCAGAGGCTCCCACTCCCATCGACACGACCTTCCCCGCGACCTTCGTCGAACGGATCGAGGAGATTCGGACGCTGGCGGCACCGATTCGCGTGCTGGCGCTGCGCGTCCTCCTCCATCTCGAAGAGCTCGCGGCCCCGCTCCATCTCGGTCTGCCCTCCCACGAGTCGATGGCGGTGGCGGTGCTGCACCTGGCGCCGCGCACCCATCGCGCGCTCCGATCGGAAGCCCGGCAGCTGCGGCGGCGTCCGGATCTGCGCGAAGCGTTCCTCGAAGGGTTGATCGGTGCGTCCAAGCTCGGGTTGCTGCGTTCGATCGAGCGGGGACGATCCCGAGCGTGGCTGTCCCGCGCGCGCTGCGTCACCGTCCGGCAGCTCGAGCGCGAGCTCTTTCTCCGCGAGAAGCTGGGTGTCCTGCGCGACACCCTGTCCCGCGAAGCCAGTGCCCGGGGCGCGGAGTGCGATGACGAGCAGCCCTTCCTTGGGCAAGGCGGTGCGGCTGCGACTGCGACTGTGCCTGCGACTGCGACTGTGACGGTGGTCGGGGTCGCCGGCGTGCATCCGGGAAGCGACGCTGCGGTCTCGCTCCTCCCCTCGCAGGTGCTCGACCCGCTGCCGCTTTCGGGGCTCGATGTGCGGCTCGTCCGGATCCTTCGGCAGCACGGATGGACGGACACCGACCTGCGCACCCACCTCGTGCGGCCCGGGGTGTGCACCGATCTCGAAGCCGATGCCGTGCTCGCCGCCGCAGCGCACGCCACCGCTGCGCACGATGCCGCCGCGCACGCCTCAGCGCACGACGACGCGGTGCTCGCCGCCGCGCACGCCTCAGCCCACGCCGCCGCTGCGCACGCCTCGACGCACGACGACGCTGTTGCGCACGACGCCGCCGCGCACGCCTCAGCCCACGCTGCCGCTGCGCACGCATCGACGCACGACGCCGAGCACGGGGGCGCCGACGGCCAGCGCGGCGAGGACGGACACGCTCGGAGTGGGTACCGCAATGATGGGCCCGGCGGCTGTGCGTCCGGCGGCGGTGAACACGCCGAGCCCGATCTCACGCTCGATCTCACGCTCGATCCCGCGGCGTGCCCACCGCTCATGCGACGGCTCGAGCTGCTCGTCGACCTCGCCCTGCTCGCCGTCTGCGACGATGCCGTCCTCGTCGGATCCCATCTCTATCCGCGGGGCCGGCAGACATTGGACCTCGGCGGCATCGGGCGTGCCGACGGTTCCCTCGGCTACGACTTCTGCCGCATCTCCTTCTGGGCACCGCGCGAGCTGCGCGAAGACTTGGACGCCTTCTTGGACCGGGTCCATGCGCGGGTCGGGCCGTTGCCGCCCTGGGCTGCCTTCATGATCCTCGTCCGCGACGCGGTCGACACCTGGAAGCGCGTCGATCCCAAGCGCAAGCCGCGCTGGTGGCGCATCCACGAACGCGACCAGTACCTCTGTCAGCCGCCGGGCTGCTCCAAACGCAACGACCTACACGGACATCACGTCGAGCTGCGCTCCCGGCAGGGCAGCGACGAGATGGAGAACCTGGTCGCGACCTGCTACGGCCACCACCTGCACTCGATCCACGAGGGACACCTGCAGGCTTCGGGCAACGCGAACCTGGGACTCCGCTGGGTGCTGGGACCGAAAGCGCGGCGCGGTCACCGACCTTTCCGCACCTACCGCGGCGACCTCCGAGTCGACACCTGAGTCGACACCTGAGTCGACCTCCGAGTCGACACCTGAGTCGACCTCCGCGGCGACCTCCGAGTCGACACCTGAGTCGACACCTGAGTCGACCTCCGAGTCGACACCTGAAACAGACCCGGCCGCCGGGGCGAACCTCCGGCACCGACCACCGGACTCGACCACCGAGCTCACCGCCCGCACCAAACGCCCAGCTGACCGCCCGCACCGAACACCGGGCTGACCGCCCGCACCAACCACCGGCGCCGACAACTCCCATCGCAGCCCGCCGCCCCACCCGGCGTCCGGGCGACCGAAGCCGCAACTCCGTACCCCTGGCAGTATTTCCCCCGACCCGTCCCACCATCCGCTTGGATGTCCCAGGGAGTCTGGTATCATCGTCCGCGCGACCTTACCGCCACCGGCGACGATCCCGGCGTTGCGGCCCCGACGCCCGATCCCCCGACGGGGTAGAGTCGCGATCCCACTCAATCCAACTCGTACGGGGAAGGAGTTCACCCATGCGTCTTCAGCTCACGGCCGGAGCCCTGTCCATTTGGCTCTGCGCATCCGCGGCGGGAGCAGCCACGCTCCATCCGGCGGTCCAAGCCGAGCTCGATTCGGGCAACGCGGCGGATCCGATCAGCATCATCGCGTACCTCCAGGAGGCACCGATCGCGACGCTCGATGCCCAGCTAGAAGCGGACGGGGCCAATCGTCTCGAACGATTCACCGCCGTCGTCTCGGCCCTGCAAGCCCAGCAGCACACCCAGGATCCGTTCAAGGCCTGGCTCGACGACGCGCTGGTCGAAGGGAAGGTCCTCGGCTACACGAGCTACTGGATCTCCAACTGTCTGGTCATCCAAGCCACCCGCGAAACCGTTCGCGAAATCGCGCAGCGGGACGATGTTCAGCGGATCGAGCTGAACTGGAAGCCGGTCCTGATCGAGCCGGTGTCCATGCCGCAGTCCGAGCAGAACGAGCTGGGGACGCCGGGGACGTCGAATCGGGCCAACTTCGTTCCACCGGGCCTCCGTGCCATCAACGCGGACCGCGTCTGGTACGAGCTGGGCATCGACGGCACGGGCTCGCTGATCGGTGGGTTGGACACGGGAGTGGACGGCAACCACCCGGCGCTGGCCTCCCGCTGGCGGGGGACCCACGTGCCGGCCGCGGAAGCTTGGTTGGACGCTTTGGGATCTTCCAGCTTCCCGAGCGACGGCCACGGCCACGGCACCCACACCATGGGAACGATGACGGGACGCAGCTCGACCACGAACGACACGGTCGGCGTGGCCTGGGGCGCCGAGTGGATCGCCTGCAACGCCATCAATCAGGGTGTCGGCGGCGAGTTCGACAACGACGTCATCAACGCGTTCCAGTGGTTCATGAACCCGGACGGCAACATCGGCACGATCGCCGATGTGCCGGACGTGGTCCAGAACTCCTGGGGCATCAACGAGGGCTTCCCGGGCGGATACACCGATTGTGATACCCACTTCGCCAACTCCTTCGCCGCGGGCTTCCAGACCAGCGGGTCCGGGTCGAGCATCTCGTGCGCCACCTGCGACGGCGTCCTGTCGGG
>JAGQHR010000222.1 GCA_020431745.1 Candidatus Eiseniibacteriota bacterium | reverse complement strand
TGTATCGGACACGCGGGGGGGCTCTCCGAGATCGTGGTCGTCGATTCCTCGGGGGAACGGTACCGGCCGGGGTGCCCGACCGCCACCCGACATTCGCGCCGCACTCCCCGCCCTGCCCGCCTTCCGGCTCCTGACGCTCCCCCGTCGCGTGCTAGATTCGGCGCCATGTGCAAAGGGAACCCGACCGCGCCGGCGCTGCTCGGCCTGCTGCTGCTCTCGCTGACGGGCCCGGGATCCGTCCGGGCTGCGTCTCCCGCGTCTGGGGATCCGATCGTGCAGCAGCGCCTCGCACGCTTGGGTCTCGCTTGGATCTCCGGGGAGACGGATGCCCTCTGGAACGAGCTCGGTTCCTCCGTGTCCGACACCGTTGCGCGCCATCTGGGCGAAAGTCACGCTCTGCGCGCCTGGCGCGAGGGGGAGGATCTGATCCTCGCCCTCGACGAAAACGGGAACGGGACCGTCGACCGCGTCGAGGATTGCTACGTCATCGACCATGCGCACGAGACTTCCCCGGGCATCGACCGGGTGGTCGACTGGCAGGACCTCGATGGAGACGGTCAGGCCGATCGGCAATGTCTTTTTTCGATCCAAGACGGACCGCCGGACCGGCGGCGCCTCTCCGCCTACGTGATCGAAGCCCGCGATTCCGGTGGCACCGACCGCGGCTTCTGGTTCCTCGATCGTTGGGAGTACTCCCAGCCGGCGTGCCAGTGGCGCTGCGACTTCAGCGGGGACCAGTTCTTCACTCTCGCTCGTGACAACGAGGACACGGGATTCTTCGACGTCTTCGACGAGTGTCCGTTCGCCTTCTACGATCCCGACGGGGATGGTTGGAGCGAGGAGGTGATCCGCGTTGCGGGCGGCCGCAGCAGCGTCAGCTCGATGCGCTGGAGCTTCGATGTCGACGACGACGGCGGTTGGCCCCCCTCGGACGGAGAGCGTCCCGGCCGGATGAGTCGGGGAGGGCGCGTTCCCTACGACTACGATCTCTCCCTGACCATGGAGGGTCCTGTTCCCATCGAGCCCGCGCGGCTCGAGACGCTGAGGCTGCGCAACGATCTGGAGATGCCGCTGCTGGCGTGGACGTCGGTGCGGGAGCTCGCCTCCACGGCGACGTTCCGCCGGATGCTCCTGGTCGCGGACGAGGTCGACCGGAACGTCGACCCGACCGATCCCGAGCTGCACGAGCGATGGGAGGGCGTGATCGCATCCGGGGTCCGCGGGTTTCCGCAGGTGGGCAATCCGGGATGCGGACAGCTGGGTAAGCGGTATGAGCTGCGCCCGATCCCGCACCTCGGGGCACCCGTCGATCACACCGGACCCGCCGCGCTCTACTTCAGCGGCGTCGACGGGAGGATCCATCTCTTCGGTGCGAGCCAGGGCTGGATCGACATCGATCTCGACGACGACCTCACCGTCGATGCGCGTCTCATGATGGAGGACGACGACGACGACGGATACTTCGACGTCTGGTACTGGTTCGGCTCCAGCGATGGTTCCAGCGCGGTCGCCTACTACGCCCCCGATCCGCTCGCGACTCCGGTGCCGTTGGACTGGTCCTCGATCTCCGCGGTCGAGACGGTGATCCGGGCGGATGCGGGCGGCAAGGGCCAGAGCGACCGGTTCTGGGACGACGTGCGCCGATGGGTGGAGGCCGGCGGCTTCGTGCCGGCTCCCTGAGCGGTGCCCTTGCCCGAGGCTGCCGCGCTTGGCATCCTGGGTCCGTCCACCGGATGCCGAACCCGGTCGTACGGTCGGGTTCGGACGACCGAGTGATCCGAGAGTCGACCCCACCCGCTGGGAGGATCTGCATGTCCGACCTCTATCCCCCGAAGCCTTCCGTCGCCGAGAACGCGCACCTGCAGGGAGTCGAAGCGTACGAGCGGCTCTACCGGAGGTCGCTGGAGGATCCGGAGGGGTTCTGGGCGGAGCAGGGGAAGCGGCTGGAGTGGTTTTCGCCCTGGCAGAGTGTGGTGGACGCGGACTATCACGAAGTCGAGATGTCCTGGTACGCGGGCGGCAAGCTCAACGCCGCGTACAACTGCATCGATCGCCATCTCGCCGCGCACGCCGACCGGATCGCGATCATCTGGGCGCGCGACGAGCCCGGCGAGTACGAGCGGATCACCTATCGGCAGCTCCATCGTGAAGTCGGACGCATGGCCAACGTCCTCAAGTCGCACGGCGTCCGGCGGGGCGATCGCGTCTGCATCTATCTGCCCATGATTCCCGAGCTCGCCTACGTGATGCTGGCCTGCGCGCGCATCGGCGCCATCCACTCGGTGGTCTTCGGCGGCTTCAGCGCGGACTCACTGCGCGATCGGATCCTCGATGCGGGCGCCGAGGTCGTCATCACCGCCAACGAGGGGCTGCGGGGCGGCAAGCGCCTCCATTTGAAAGCGACGGTGGACGACGCGGTCGAAGGTTTGGCGCTCGTCCGCCACGTCCTGGTCGCGCGGCGCACCGATGCGGAGACCCCGATGGTGTACGGACGCGACGTCTGGCTCGACGAGGCGCTCCAGCGCGAGCGCGCGATCTGTCCCGCGGAGTGGATGGACGCCGAGGATCCGCTCTTCATCCTCTACACCTCGGGATCGACCGGAAAGCCCAAGGGGGTGCTCCACACCACGGGGGGCTATCTCGTCTATGCCGCGCTCACCCATCAGCTCGTCTTCGACGTTCGTCCGAACGACATCTACTTCTGCGCCGCCGACATCGGGTGGATCACCGGTCACAGCTACATCCTCTACGGACCGCTGGCGAACGGCGCCACCACGGTGATGTTCGAGTCCATCCCGACGTATCCCGATGCCGGACGCTACTGGCAGATCGTCGACGATCTCGGAGTCACCATCTTCTACACCGCGCCGACCGCAATCCGCGCCATCGCGCGCGAGGGAGACGAGTGGGTTCGGAAGCATCGCCGGACGTCTCTGCGCGTGCTCGGCTCGGTGGGGGAGCCGATCAATCCCGAAGTGTGGAAGTGGTATCACGACGTCGTGGGGGAGGGACGCGCCGCCGTCGTGGACACCTGGTGGCAGACCGAGACGGGCGGCATCCTGATCTCTCCGCTGCCGGGAGTGACCGCCTGCAAGCCGGGATCGGCGACGTTGCCGCTCTTCGGCGTCGAGCCGGTGATCGTCGATCCCGAAGGCCGGGTCGTCGAAGGGAACGACGTGAGCGGAGGGCTCTGCATCGCCCGCTCCTGGCCGGGGCAGGCGCGTACGCTCTACGGCGATCACACGCGGTTCAAGAGCACCTACTTCAGCTCCTATCCCGGCTACTACTTCACCGGAGATGGCTGCCGGCGCGACGAGGACGGGTACTACTGGATCACCGGGCGGGTCGACGACGTCATCAACGTGAGCGGGCATCGGATGGGGACCGCCGAAGTGGAGAGTGCGCTGGTCGAGCACGAGCTGGTGGCGGAAGCCGCGGTCGTCGGCTTCCCGCACGAGATCAAGGGACAGGGGATCTTCGCCTACGTGATCCTCAATCCCGAGGCGTTGCTGGAGGGGGAGGGCGAGCACGAGGTCGTCGGCGCTCTCAAGGAACAGGTTCGTCATGCGATCGGCCCGATTGCCACGCCCGACCGGATCATGGTGGTGCCCGGGCTTCCCAAGACGCGGAGCGGGAAGATCATGCGACGGATCCTCCGCAAGATCGCGGCGGGCGAGTACGACGGGCTGGGCGATGTGACGACTCTGGCCGACCCGTCCATCGTCGAGCTGCTGGTGGAGACCCATCGGAAGATCACTCGTTAGGCGGTGTTTCCGCGGAGACGCTCCGGACCCAGCGCGCGACCCCCCGACCGACGATGTGGTGTGCCTCCGTGCCCCAGAGGTGGCCTTCGGGGGATGCGTAGTCGTTGACCCCGGCGAACCAGGGCTCGACCTCCAGATACGTGAGGAGACCGAGGCTGTCGAGCGCGGCGACCTCCGTGCGGATGTGCGGGAACCGATCCAGCTGGCCGTTTACCGAGATCATGCACGTGCGGATGCCGCGATCGTGGAGATCCTGCGCGAACGGTCGGAGCAGTGCGAGGTAGGCCGCCTCGTCCGGGGGCGGTGGGTCGTTCTCGGAGATGGGTCGATCCGTCTTCTCCTTGCCCCCCCGATTCGCGCCCAGTCGCTTTTCCGCGAGGCGTCGTGTCGCCAGCCAGAGCCGGCTTCTCACGGAATTGTAGAGCTGGCTCTTCTGGATCCAGGAACGGGCGAGCCACCGATTGAGGTGGCGGGGGCCCCGGCCCAGCGAGTGGAATTCGAACCGATCCCCGTTCCGGTGTGTCACCGGTGCGATGAGGCCGTCCGCGGGGTCGTTCGCCGAAAACTGGAGGACCACGATCTTCGGGTCGAAGCGGACGCCGAACTCGTAGAATCGGCGGATCTCCTGCGGAAGGCCCCATCCGCCGACCCCCACGTCGATCACGTCCATCGTGTCGTCGATCTCCCGGCGGAGCACGGCTGGGTATTCGTCTCCGTCATCGACCCCGACTCCGAGGGAGTAGGAATCTCCCAACACGACGATCTTGGGACGGGGCGAGCTCTCGTCCACGCGCTCCCCGCGGTAGCCGTCGGCGTTTACCGTGTAGCGATAGCGGAATCGTCCGGGACACTCGTGGATGACCGTGCTGTTCGGGTATAGGGTCGTGAGGTAGCTCTCCGAATACCGATAGCGCGGGAACATCATGTTCTGGGGTGCGAGGAAGCGGACGAGCAGCTCGCCGAGGACGAGGCACGACGAGACGCTGAGCGCCGACGTCAGGACGCCGGAACGGCGCGACGGGCGCTTCCGCGCAGGATAGTCGGTGCGAGCGGCTTCGTGGGGCATCTCTCTTCCCACACGATCGGTCGATCGAAGGCGCGCGGAGTGTATCGCCGCGGGCGACCGGCGTCCACCTCTCCCTCCAAAGCTGCCGCAAGGCGGACCTTGAGCCCGCCGGATGGGCCTCCTATCATCGCGCACCGTGCGCCCGAAGATCTCCATCGTGCTGGTCCTCCTGATCGGCGGCCTGCTGTCGACCGGCTGTCGACTGTTCTCGACCGACCTCGGGCGGATCACCGAGCATCCCTTCCGCTACCATGGACAGGAGGTGACCGTGCAGGGAGAGGTCGCGTCGGTCCGCTGGATTCCGGAGACCGGCACCATGGGATTCTGCGTCGTCGACGGTGCGGATTCCCTGCTCGTGCTCACGCAGGCGCCGGTGCCCCGGGAAGGCGAGCGCGTGCGGATCGCCGGTCGCATCCATCGCGATTTTCCCGTCGGGACGAGCGACCGGATCGTGTTGCTGGTCGTTCCGCGGACCGCCGGCGGATCCGGAGACGTCGATCGATGACGGAGACCGCCCGTGAGCGCGGATGAGCTCACCGCGGAGGTGGCGCCCGGCATCGCCTACCGAGCCTTCGTGGAGGCCGCCTCGTCCTGCCGCACCGAGGCCGAGTTCCGGGCCTCCCGCTTCTTCCGGGAAAACGGGGAGGCTCTCGAGAGCGTTCTGAGCAAGCCCCAGATCGAGGCGCACCCCGCAACCCGTCCGTCCGGACGCGACGACGATCGGCTGCGGGTCGTGCACTGGAACATCGAAAAGGGCAAGGAGCTGCCGCTCATCATCCGGCGACTGACGACCGATCCGGTGCTCCGCGCGGCCGACCTCTACTGCCTGAACGAGGTCGACGTCGGGATGGCGCGCTCCGGAGGCAACGCCCACGTCGCGCGGGTCCTGGCCGAGGCGCTCGGATGCCACTCCGTGTTCGTTCCGAGTTACCTGGAATGTACCAAGGGACCCGGAGCGGAAGCCGAGGCTCCCGGCGAGAATCGCCGTGGTTGGCACGGTCTTGCGATTCTGAGCCGCATCCCGATCGAGAGCGCCCGGGTGGTGGCCCTTCCACACTGCTTCGACTACTTCGACTTCTTCGAGAAGCGATTCGGCCGACGCCAGGGGCTCGTGGCGCGCATCCGGTGGCAGGGGGCTCCGCTCGAGGTAGTCACGACGCACCTGGAGGTGCGCAACACGCCGGCCTGTCGGGCGCGGCAGATGGAAGCGCTGCTCCAGGGGATCGGAGCGGAGGAGCCGGTCGCGCGCGTCCTCACCGG
>JAGQHR010000221.1 GCA_020431745.1 Candidatus Eiseniibacteriota bacterium | reverse complement strand
GTTGCCCGATGCGGTGGCCGCAGCCGAAGTGCGCGCTGGGGTGTTTTACGTAGCGGGTTCCACGTATGAACCGTCACGCCTCCGCCACCACGGATTCCCCGCCGACGTCGAAGCATCACTTTCGGATGCGTTCCGTCGTCTGCACCTCAGTGGACTCGCCAAGGACACGGCGGTCGAGGTTCCCATCGGCTCCATCGACGACTGGCCCGAGATTCTGGTATCCGAGCTCCACAGCGCAGGGATCGGACACGTGCTGCTCCTTCCGATCCACATCCACTCCACACAACCGCGCAATCAACATCGCGCAATGTTGACGCTCTTTCACGACGCGCCACCGGGCACCCTGCTGGACTTGGGTCGACGGATTGCGGGGGTCTTCGCCGCGACTCTGACGATTCACGAAGCACTCGAGGTGGCGCGCGCGGCTACGGCGGAAACCGACGCGGTCCTTTCCGCAGCCGTGGACGCCGTCGTGGTGATCGATCAGACCGGTCGGATCGAGATCGTCAATCCGTCAACGGAGAAGATCTTCGGATGGACGAGCAAGGAGATGATCGGACAGAACGTGCGCATGCTGATGCCACAGCCGTATCGCACCGACCACGACTCGTACATCGACGACTACCTGCGGACGGGTCATGCCCGGATCATCGGGATTGGCCGGGAAGCCAAAGGGATCCGCAAGGACGGCCACGTCTTCCCGATCGACCTCGCCGTCGGAGAGATCGCACCCATCGGCGGTCGCAGACGTTTTCTCGGAATCGTGCGCGACATTTCCGAGCGCAAGCGGACGGAGCATCAGCTCCAGGAAGCCCGCGAACGACTGGCCCACGTAGCCCGTATCAGTACGATGGGAGAGATGGCATCGGGCATCGCGCATGAAGTCAATCAGCCGCTGACCGCGGTGGCTACCTACGCGAATGCCTGCCGGCGGATCCTCGCCGATGGACGGACCGACGATCCCGACCTCATGGAGGGGTTGATCCAGATCAGCGAGGAAGCCCGCCGCGCGGGAGAGATCATCCATCGGCTCCGGGATCTGGTCCGGCGTCGTCCCAGCGAGCGGAAGGCATGTCCCATCAACTCGGTCGTGACCGACGTCATCCGGCTCGCGGAGGTGGACACCCGCCTGCACGACGTACGTCTGGACGTCCATCTCCACCCGAACCTCCCGTCGGTTCAGGTGGATCCGGTGCAGATCCAGCAGGTCGTCCTCAACCTGATCCGCAATGCCACCGACGCGATGGAAACGACGGAGGCCGAACGGCGGGTCATCGAGGTCAGGACCCTTCCGACGCGAGGACGTGAAATCCAGGTCGAAGTGTCGGACAATGGCATTGGACTCCCCGACAACAAGGCAGAGCTCTACGAGCCGTTCTTCACCACCAAGACGGCGGGGATGGGGCTCGGTCTCTCGATCAGTCGCTCGATCGTGAACAATCATGGCGGTCGGCTTTGGCATTCGACCAATCCCGGCGGCGGAACGACATTCCATTTCACGTTGCCGGTTGCCCTTGGAGAAGCAAATGAAGAATGAGCCCACGGTGTTCATCGTCGACGACGATCCGGGTATTCGCCGTGCCCTGCGGATGCTGATGAAGTCGGTCGGTCTCCCCTGCGAGACCTTCGAATCCGGGCCCGACTTCCTCGAGGTGTTCGACCCTTCGAGGGCGGGGTGTCTGGTCCTCGACGTTCGGATGCCCGGGATGAGCGGACTGGAGCTCCAGGAGAAGCTGGCCACCTCCGGAAAGACGACGCCGCCGATCGTCTTCATGACGGCCCATGGCGACGTCCCGATGGCGGTCTCGGCCATGAAGTCGGGCGCGCTCGACTTCATCCAAAAGCCGTTCCGGGATCAGGAGATGATCGATCGGATCCAGAAGGCGCTGGCCCTGGATCGAGAGATGCGGTCCGAAAGCTCGGGCAAGGAAGTCGTCCTCGAGCGCATCGAGCGCCTGACCCCACGGGAGCGCGAGGTGCTGGACCTCATCGTCGAGGGCAAACCCAACAAGGGAATTGCCTTCGACCTGGGGGTGAGCGAGCGGACCGTAGAAATCCATCGATCCCGGGTCATGCGCAAGATGGAGGCCGAGTCGCTGGCCGAGCTCGTCCAGATGGTCCTCCGCGTGCGCTGATCCCACCCCGTCTCGCGCCGCTCTTGAACGGGACCGATCCCTTTCGAGTCTCAGCCTGGGGGACGAGCGACGCTCGTTCCCGATCGCGGGCCGGTCGCGACCCGATCGGCCGCGACGCGTCGACCATCCGGGGTTGCCGGGCAACCCTTTGTCGATAGAGGATCACGGAAGTCTGCGGAGGCCGAGGAGATGGCCGGCCCCGCGTCCCCGGCAAACCGGCGAAGGCTCCGGCCTCGCCCGATCCCACGAGAACCCCACACCGATCGGGGCGAATCCCAGATGACTCTTCCAGAGATCGCCATTCGCAAGCCGGTCACGATCGGCATGATCCTCGTCAGCATGATCGTCCTCGGATCGATCGCGCTCGTCCGTCTGCCGCTCGCCTTCCTCCCCGAGCAGGAGGAGCCCGAGATCTTCGTGATGGTCCCGTATGCCAATGCGACGCCCCAGCAGGTCGAACGGATGATCGTCCGCCCGCTGGAAGAGGCGCTGGGATCGATGCCCGGGCTCAAGGACATGTGGTCGATGTGCAACGAAGAGGGTGGGCGGGTCCGGCTCAACTTCGACTGGGGTACCGACATGTCCCTCGTCCGGGTCGAGGTTCGGGAACGCGTCGACCGGATTCGTCGCGACCTGCCCGAGGATATCGACCAGATCTTCGTGACGAAGTCGTGGGACGCCCGCGAGTCGGAGGCCCCGATCATGGAAGGCCGGCTCGCCTCCGCCCGCGACCTCAGCGAGAGCTACGACCTGCTCGACCGGAAGATCGTCAAGCCGCTGGAGCGAATCCCGGGCGTCGCTCAGGTGCGGCTGGACGGCGTCAATCCCAAGGAGGTGCGCGTCAACCTGCGGTTGGCCGATCTGGAATCGCACCGGATCGACGTGCGGGCGGTCTCCCAACTGCTCGCCGCCTCGAACTTCGATCAGAGCCTGGGCGAGGTAACCGAGCCGCACATGAGCTATCGGCTCCGCACCATCGGCACGTTCGAGGATGTCCAGCAGATCCGGGACCTCGTGCTGCGCGAGGACGGTCTGCGACTCTCGGACGTGGCGGACGTGGTCTACGAGGAGCCGGCCCTGGAGTACGGACGCCATCTGGATGGGCAGTTCGCGATCGGCATCACCGTCAACTCGGAGTCGAACGCGAACACCGTAACGGTGTGCGACGAGGTGAAGGCCCGCGTCGAGGCGATGGGGTCGGATCCCGAGCTGGACGGCGTCAACTTCCTGATCTGGTTCAATCAGGGCAAGGAGATCAAGAACACCCTCAAGGACCTGCTCTTCACCGGCATTTTCGGAGCGATCCTCGCGTCCCTCGTGCTCTACCTCTTCCTGCGTCGCTTCTCGGCCACCGCGATCGCGGTCTCGTGCATCCCCTTCTCCCTGATCGTCGCCTGCGGCTGGATCTGGGCGCAGGGCAAGACCATGAACACGATCACGCTTCTCGGGCTCATCGTCGGAATCGGGATGCTCGTCGACAACGCCGTGGTGGTGATGGAGAACATCTTCCGTCACCAGGAACGGGGGCTTCCTCGAAAGGAGTCGGCCCGGCTGGGCTCGAGCGAGGTTTCGACGGCGGTGATCGCGGCGACCCTGACCTCGGTCATCGTCTTCCTGCCGATGATCTTCAACAAGCCCAGCGAGATGAACCTGATCCTGCGGGAGCTGGGCATCACGGTTTGCCTGACGCTGCTCGCCTCGCTGCTCGTGAGCCAAACCCTGATCCCGCTCGCGACCGCGCACCTGCTTTCCGCGCGCCCCAAACCGAAGCGCTGGTGGTTCGGGAAGATGCTCGATCGCGGCGTCGTGGGAGGTATGGCCCGGGTCGAGAAGCGCTATCTGCGGATGCTCTCTTTCAACTTGCGGCACCGGTGGGTGACCCCGGTCGTCGGTTTCGTGATCACGGCATCGGCGGCCATCCCGTTCCTCAAGGTCGACAAGAACTTCGATGCCAACGAGACCGAGGCGTTCGTCGGGATCCGCTACTAGCTGAGCGAGCCGCTCAGTCTGGACCGGCGCGAGCAGCTGGTCAGCAAGGTCGAAGCGGAGCTCATGCCGCATAAGAAGGATCTCACCCTGCGCTCCATCTACAGCTTCTGGAGCGACCGGTGGGTGATGTCCCGGCTCTATCTCGAGGAGGGCAAGGCCACCGAGCGTGACATCGCCCGGGTCCGCCACGACATCCGCGAGATCCTGCCGGAGCTGCCGGGAGTGAAGCTGGAGGTGATGGATTCCGGTCCCATGTGGCGCCAGGATCGGGGCAAGCGGATCGCCTTCCAAATCACCGGCGAGGATTCCGAAGTTCTGGCGGAGCTCGCGTCCGAAGCCAAGGATCGCATTGCCACGATTCCGGGATTGCTCGAACCGTTCAGCGGAATGGAGGGCGCCACCGAGGAGCTGATCGTCTCCGTCGATCGTGATCTCGCGAGCCGTTACGGAGTCAACGCGCGCCAACCTTCCGACGTCGTCCAGCTCACCTACCGCGGGCGACAGCTCCCCCGGTTCCGCACGCCGGACGGAGAGCGACCGATGCGTCTGACGCTGGACGAGACACAGGACGAATCGGTGGGACAGCTGCGCAACCTGCCGATCTACACGTCGGACGGCGCCCGCGTGCCGCTCGCGTCGCTCGCCGACTTCCAATACAAGAAGGGGGCGGAGGCGGTTCATCGCGACAATCGTGTGACCTCGGTCTGGGTCGGTGCGCGCTATGAGGACGGAACCCGCGAGGACTACGTCCCGGTCGTTCAGGACGCACTGTCCAAGATGGACTTCCCCTACGGATACGAGTGGTCGTTCACCCAGGTCAACCAGCGTCGCGCCGAGCAATCACGCGAGTTCATGATCAACCTGCTCTTGGCGCTTCTCCTGATCTTCGCGGTCATGGCGGGACTCTTCGAGTCGATGGGCCAGGCCATCGCCCTGCTGATCGCGCTGCCGTTCGCGATCTCGGGGGCGTTCTGGACCCTGTGGCTGACCGGTTGCGATCTCGATCAACCGGCAGCCGTCGGGCTGCTGCTGTTGATCGGGATCGTGGTCAACAACGGGATCGTCATGCTCGAGCACATCAACCTCTACCGGAGGCGAGGGGTGCGCCGGAGCCGTGCCATGCTGCGCGGGGGACGGGAACGCCTACGTCCGATCCTCATGACGGCCCTCACCACCCTGATCGGACTGGTTCCGATCGTGGTGCAGAAGCCCGCCCTCGCAGGGGTCTACTACTACTCGATGGCCCTGGTGATCATGGGGGGCCTGCTCGTGTCCACGGTCCTGACCCTGGTGCTGCTGCCCACGACCGCGATCCTCATCGAGGACTCTCCACACGGCGTGGCGCGCTTCATCCGCTGGACGGGACGCAAGCTGTTCCGACGCGGGCGCCCGGTGCCCGCGTCGCATCCGGCCTGACGCCCCGTCGCGATACACCGGGACGACGCACCGCCGCGATGCAATGGGATCGGCTGCGCATCCGGACGTGACGGGCCGCCCGGGAATCCGGGGTCGGCTCCGCGTCGGGCCGTTCAAACGCCGATCGTCGACAGATCGTGGAAGCGGATGGCGGCCGGCACGAGCCCATTGCCGACGAAGCTCGTCTCGCGACTGATCTGACAGTCCGCGAACGCCTGGAAGACGTTCCCCGCGACCGTCCCGCCCTTGATCGGAACCTTCTGGCCGTTCTGATGGAGGTAGCCGAAGCGCACTTCGGCCGCGAAATCACCGGTCGCCGGGCTGGGATTGAGCCAGGAAAACTGCCGCACTTCGAGCACGGCCGGCCCGCGCAGGAGAGCGCTCGCAGGCTGGGAGCCCCCGTCGATGGTCCAGTTCGCGAACTGTCCCGTGGCCGGAGCATTGGTGTAGTGGGCGTAGCGCAAATCCGCCCAGCGCCGGCGGAGAGTCCCGTTCTCGATCAACATGGCCCGTTGCGCAGACACCCCGTCGGAGTCGCAGGGAGCGCTTTGGTTCCCGTAC
>JAGQHR010000220.1 GCA_020431745.1 Candidatus Eiseniibacteriota bacterium | reverse complement strand
TCTTGCCTCGGCACCGGACGGTCCGGATGTCATCCCCTAGCTGTGGGAGCAAGGCCGGTGGACACGAATCTGGCGCTCGACCACAAGGAGCCTTGCCGTCGAGGCGGTGTGTCCGATCGACCAGGCGGGGTCTCCCGGCGAGAAGCTCCCGGAGGGGTGGGAAGCGACTACGAGGAGCCGTTGAGGGCCGTGAGCTGTTCTCGAATGTCCGCCTCGAGCCGGAGGTGGTTCTGCTGGTGGTGTGCGTCTGCGATCCGGCTCGCGGTCACCTCGAAGAGAGGGAGAATGGTGGGATCCGACTGCTCGATCGCACACCACACCGGCGCGACGTCTTCGGCCCGCAGCCCGTGAAGACGCAGCTCCGCGGCTGCGGTCAGCAGGGCAGGTCGGTGCTCGGGATGCCTTGCTGCCAACCACTCGCAGCGCGTCGCGATCGCTTCGTGGTAGTAGCGAAGGGCGTCCTCGGTCAGTCCGCGCAGGAAAAGAAGACGCCCCAGATTCGAATACGAAGGCGGCAGCCCGGCGTCGATCGCGTTCCTCCGTAGCTCGATCGCCGTCCGATAGTGCGCCTCGGCCTCGGCCGGTTGACTCGAGAGCTCACAGAGACGCGCGGCCCGTTCATGACAGCGGATGCGGGTCGGTCGCCAACGCTCCGGCATGTCGTCGAGCAACAGGAGCGCTCGGTCGAGATGGGCTTTGGCTTCCGTCGACCGACCCAGACGCGAGAGCAGATTGCTGTATCCCTCCAGGGTCGGAATCGACGAGTAGACCGAGTCGGGACCCGCCCCCTCGAAAAGGTCGAGGGCTCGCTGATACTGGGACAGTGCGGGCACGTAGCGCGGTGGATCGCAGGCCAGCCAGAGCGCCCGCGCCAGCGAGGACCGAAGCACGGCGATCTCGATGTCATCGTCTCCGACCAGCGTCGCATGGTGGGCGATCGCGCGCTCGAAGTACTCCGCCGCGGTGGAGTCGCCGCGATAGAGGCGGGCCATTCCCAGCGCGTTGAGGCTGATCGTGTAGCCCTCATCCCACGGTGGTCCCAAGCGCTCCTGGATGGCGAGCGCCAGGTGCGCTTCCCTCTCCATGTGGGGCCAGTCCTGGAGATCCGCGAATCGGGAGGCGAGGAGGTTGTGGATCGGAAACTCGATCCGGGGGTCTCCCGACAGCTCCGACTCCGCTCGTTTGCCGGCGGACTCGAGGACGTCCGTCGCAGCTTCGCGCCCCGGCTCGAGGCTGCTCCAGGAACCGCTCAACGTCGATTCGAGGACGTTGCGAATCCTCTCGGCGCGGGCGACGGCGCGCTCGGCGCGTACCCAGAGGATCGACATGGTGATGGCCAGCATGATGGTGATCGTTGCGGCCGTCGCGAGGAGGCCGCTGGCGATCGGGTGCCGTCGCATGAGCTTGCCCAGAACTTGCCCAGCTCCGGGAGGACGGGCCCGTACGGGCTCACCGCGTGAATGCCGCTCCAGGTCAGCCGCCATGGCCGCGATCGAGTCGTACCGTTCCGCGGGTTCCTTGGCGAGTGCCTTGCGCACGATCGCTTCCAATCCATCCGCGATCTCCGGGCGGTGCGTCCGCAGGGGAGGTGGCTCCGCGAAGAGGATGGCACGCAGAGTCGTCGGCAGCTGCCCCGCGCTGGAATAGGGAAGGGTCCCGGCGAGCATTTCATAGAGGATCACGCCCAACGAGTACTGATCGACGCGGTGATCGAGCTCTTCTTCGGGGCCGCGTAACTGCTCCGGCGCAGCGTAGGCGAGGGTACCGAGGAACTCGCCGGTGGTCGTGATTCTGGACTGGGAGGAGCTCGATTCGAGTTGCTTCGCCAATCCGAAGTCCAGAACGTGAGCCAGCTCGGTCTCGTCGACGAGAATGTTGGAGGGCTTGATGTCCCGATGGACGATGCCGTGACGATGCGCATGCTGGAGGGCGGCGGCGACCTGCAGCACCATGTCGACGATCTCCGCATCGCTGCGGTCGCGTGCCCAGTCGGTGATGGGACGGCCGTCGATCCACTCCATCACGAGCATGTCGTGACCTTCCACCGTCTCGACGCCGAAGATGCGCACGATACCCGGATGGCTCAGCTCCTGTCCCGCCTGAGCTTCCCGTCCGAGCCGGGCCAGGCTGCTGCCGCCGGCCAGGGCGCCGCCGAGCAACCGCTTGAGCGCGACGAGCTTTCCCGAACGCGGATCGCGAGCCCGATAGACGACTCCCTGACCACCTCGGCCGATCTCGCGCAGGACCTCGTAGGGACCAAGCGTCCCCAGGGGCAGGTTCTGTTCGACCTCTCGGAGTCGATCGAGCCAAGCATCGTCTTCGGGAAATGAGAAGGACAAGGGTGCTCTCCGTCGACTAGAGGAAGGACTCTTCGGCGAGTTGCATGGCGACCCGCTGTTTCAAGCGATCCCGGATCCGTTGCTTGATCTTGTGGACCGCCTCGACGGTCATGCCGGAGTCCTCGGCCACTCGTGCGACGGGGACGCCTTGCAGGAGACGCTCGAAGACGTCGACCGATCGCGGATCGAGCCCTTTCCGGACCGCAGCGAGCGCCCGCCGCAGGTGATGGTTCTCCCACTCTCTGTGCCACACGCCATCCAGAGGCTGATCGAGGTCGGGGATGCTCGCGACACGTTCATCTACCTCTAGCACCTCGACTCTTCGATATGGACGTTGGCGAACTCGCTCGATCACGTTTCCGACGACCCGGCCGAGGTAGCTGCGGAAGCGACCCCGGTCGGGTTGGAATCGAAACTGCGGCATCGAACGAACGAGATTGAGGAAAACGATCTGGCGGACATCTTCGGCGTCCGCGAGATTCAAACCCCTCCGGCGGGCGTAGGCGACGATCAAGTGTCCGTACCGGGCGTCGAACCGGTGCCAGGCCGCCTGATCGTCGGTGTTTCTAAGCTTCAACAGGAGAGACGGTTGCGTCGTTGCCCAGGTCATGTCGGCGATGTGGTCTCCGCATGCGAGTGCGCAGCGGGTCCCCCGGAGCCATCGGGCCGGTGGGTCAGTCGTCGGAACACGAGCATACGATTCAGCTCCCCGGCGCGTCAAACAACGGCGTGCAGGTTGCCGGGGATGAACCAGAACTCGGAGAAGAAGGCCACCGAGATCACCTCGAATGTGCCTCCCGTGGGCGGGTGTGGCGGACCCCCAAGTATTGGTAGGGCGGGTGCTCCCCCAGCGTCCATCCACCGAACGGAACGTCATCGATCCAATCTGAATAGCCGACGAGGATGTCGCAGTCGGGGGGCGATCCAGGGATAGCGCCCGCGACCCCTTCCGGGGCATAGGTGGTCGGATCAGCGGCTCGTGCAGTGGGACCGAGAGCGAGAACAAGAGCGGCCAGCGCGAAAGCGGCAACGTGGTACTTCACCATGCTGTCTCCCGTGAATCAACGCGTGACTCATTCTTCGGATTGTCTGGTCGCGACCGAGCTGGGTCGCGGATCCGTAGAATCGAAGAGCGGATTCACCGACAGCGAGAAAACGGTAGCTGCCCCATGACGACATTGTCAAGTCCGAGCCTCTTCCGTCCGAGGACGGATGGAAACACGCACGAAGAGAATCGAAGTCGCGACGCGAATCGCGACAGGCCAGTGGGTGGACTAGTCCGCAAACACGGTCTCCACTGCGCGTGGATGGGTAGCGCAAGGGAAAGTGGTCCGCCTTCGGGCGATCCATCTAAAGCAGTAGAAACGGGGCCGAACGGCCTTCCGGGCACTGGTCGCTCGCGGCATCAGTCCGGCTCTGTCGGCTCGGATCGCTGCGAACACGCGCCGCTCTGGCTATGGACTAGCGCAAGGAATAGGGTCCGAAGCGCCCACTCGCCACGAGGTCGTTCTCGCCGTCGTACACCCGGTACGTGTCCGGCAGGATGAGGCCCGACTGCGTCACCTCGGTGTCGACGACGAAGACCTGAAAGAACTCCTCCCCCTCGGAGAGTCCGAAGAGCTGCATCTGCGGCGGCCAGCGACGGTGTTGCTTGACTCCCCGCAAGCGGTGCGTTTCGGGGTCGATGTAGACCACGAAGAGGTCTCCGCCCCATTCGCTGCCATCGTCCAGCATCGGCGCGGTGTAGGTCAGGGCGAGTCTCTCGTAGCGATGAGTGTCGCCAGGGGCGAGGTCGGATGCCGGCGGCAGGCGCTCGATGCGAGCATCCGGCTCGCCGGCCAGCCACGGCATGTTGACGAGGTAGAAGCCGATCGACATGACAAAGGCCGGATGCAGCTGCTTTCCCATCGGCCACTCGGAGGCTTCCACGCCAGCGCCGTCGCGAGCGCCGTCCCAGACAATGTGACCCGGCGGCGTCCGCCACCACTGCTCCATCCGCGGAGCGTGGAGGTCGGCGTCGATGGTGAACTCGAAACGGCGCTCGCGGTCCGGCTCGAACACGTGCTCACGCTCGATCGTCATCGCGGTCAGAGCGTTCCATGCTCCGAGTCCCCCATGCGCTTCCACCATTTGGGAGGCCAGCGCGCGGGCCGAATCGTCGCTGTTGGAGCGTGGGGCAGCGGCACAGCCGGCGAGTAAGAAGAGCAAGACGAAGGCAGTCTTCATGGGCGCATCTCTCACAGATCCAGGACGAAACCAACACTGCTGCTCGTCAGAACGTTAACGTACTACCGCAGCAGAGTCATCCCATGCGTCTCCACGCGCGATCCCACGCGCAGCTGGTAGAAATACGCGCCTGCCGCCACGGGCCGTCCGTTGTCGTCCACGCCGCGCCAGGTCGTCTCGTAGCTCCCCGCCGGGTACGTCTCCTTCGCCAGCGTCCGCACGCGACGTCCAGCCACGTCGTAGATGGCCAGGTCGACCAGGCCGGACTCCGGCAGATCGAAACGGATCGCCGTGCTGTACTGGAACGGATTGGGCGCGTTCGCGAGAAGCGCGAAGTGGTCCGGCACCGGGGCAGAGGAGTCGTGGACATCCGCGGACGACCCTTGCTCCGGAGCGAACTCCGAACCTGCGTACGAGGCGTCGATCGACTGCACGCTCCAATAGAGCGACTGGGACCCGAAGGCGCCGAGGTCGAGCGACCACGAGAGCCGCTGTTGCGCGTTCCCGAGTCCCGGTTCACGACGGTACCCGGTGGCGCCGTTGGCCATGGCCGACATGACCTCGCTGCCTCCCGGGGTCGTGCCGACCCGCAGGTTGTAGCTCAGGCCGGACGTTGGGGTCTCGGCATCGGATCCGGCATTCCAGGAGAAGGTCGCGATGTCGCCCACCTCGCTGAGCGCGAGATTGGATGGGGGTGCGGGGGCCGAGTTGGCGGGTACCGCGTGGTTCTCATAGATCCGCGCCAAGAGCTCGCTTCCCGTGTCCCCCGCGAGGGCGAGATCCAGGTCGCCGTCGGCATCGAAGTCCCCCCACGCAACTGTCGCTGTTGCCAGGAACGGCAATCCGACCTGGAGCTCGGCGAACGATCCCCCGTCGTTCACGTAGACGGAGGTGTTCACAGCCGCGAGCAGGAAGTCCAGATCCCCGTCATTGTCGTAGTCGCCCCACGCCAACGCTCTGGCACCCTGCGGCACGGCGAGGCCGACATCGGTGAACGCTCCGCCATCGTTCCGGTAGAGCTTCGTGGCCGACCAGGGCTGTGAGTAGTTGTTCCCCGAGAGCAAGAGATCCAGATCCCCGTCGCTGTCGTAGTCCCCCCATGCCATCGATGCCTGCCACACGTCGACGAACGCGATGCCGGAGTCGGTGAACGACCCCGCGTCGTTCCGGAAGAGCTTCGTGACGGAGGGGCCGGAGGCCGATTCGAGTCCGGCCAGCAGGAGATCCAGGTCGCCATCGTTGTCGTAGTCCGCCCAGGACACCTTGGTGTAGAGCAACCCGGGCAGGGCGGCATTGCTATCGACGAAGGATCCCGCGTCATTGCGATAGAGGCGCGTGATCGACGTCCCGAACTCGTCCAATCCCGAGATCAGGGCATCCAGATCACCGTCGTTGTCGTAGTCCGCCCACGACCCCGCGCCGGCGAACACGCCGACCAGTCCGGCGACGATGTCACTGAACGAGCCTCCGTCGTTCCGGTAGACGCGGGAGTAGAGCGAAACCGTCAAGGGGTCGTACCCGGTGAGCAGGATGTCGAGGTCGCCGTCGTTGTCGTAG
>JAGQHR010000219.1 GCA_020431745.1 Candidatus Eiseniibacteriota bacterium | reverse complement strand
GATGGGGTGCACCCCGATCGGGTCGTCTCTTCCAGATCGCGTCGGTCGATCCGTGTGGAAGCGCGCGGAGCGATCTGAAGTGAGGTGCTGTCCGACCGGTCGAGGTGCACCGACACGGGTTGTCCGTTCGGACCCGTTCTGTGACCGGATCGGTGCGTCTCGGACGATCTCAGGGGCCGACGAGGATCCGGAAACGGGCCTTGAGCGATCCCCAGGACTGATCGATCAGCAACGTCGGCGGCACGCAGGGGTTCGGATCGCACACCGGCAGCTCGCCGCGGAACTCTCCCCCGACCTGCTCGCATGCGCGCTGGGTCAAGGGCGCACAGCTTCCGTCCGGGAAGCAGCAGACCGATGGCGTGGAGCACGGATCGGGGACGCACAACGTTCCCCCACCCTGAAATTCACCGTGCATGGCCAGACAACGGTCCGCGTCGACTCGGGTGCACCTCCCGTCCCGCGTGCAGCAGGCTCCCACGCGATCCGGATTGCAGGGCGTCAGCTCGCAGGCGAAGTCGTCTCCCAAATACTCGCCGCCCGAGTCGATGCATTCGTACTGCATCGTCATCACGCATTCCGCGGGTCCATAGCAGCAAGCGCCGACGGGGGCTTGGGGCCCGGGACAGACGCGCGTGCCGGGAGTGAAGAAGCCGAGTGTTCCGTAGTCTTCGATCGGATCCAGATGCGCCGGATCCGAGTCGTCGACGAAGTAGCCACCGCGTGTCGGATGCGGCCCCAGGACGAAGTTCCCCGACCGTCCGTCGTAGCTGCTGAGGCCGAACCAATAGACCTCGGTGAGCTGCGCGCGCCGCGGCTCGTCCCAGTAGAGCTCGGTGCCCAATCCGGAAGCGGGCCACCCGGGGATCGGGCCTTCGTTGTCCGCACACGGATGCCAGTCGAGGACCTGCACGCAATCGTCGTACTCGATTCCGAACGCGAGTCCGGTCAGTCGCGGTGCGGCGTTGTCCCCGAAGGCGGCGAGCACGTGGCAGACGACGGGCTCGGTGTGATCGACGCGGGTCACGGCATCCAGGCAATCGCCCAGATCGGAAGCCCCGCAGAACGCGCCGTCCTGCGAATAGACGAGGTCTTCGTTCACGTGGACCAGGAGGACGCCGCCCCGATTCGGATTGTCGTCCACCAGAGGTCCGGCTGCATCGGCTCCTTCGGCTCCCTCCATCGCCCCCGTTCCGTCGTGTGCGCGGTCGGCGACGACGGCATCGGCCCAGATGTCGACCGGAGGCGAAGGCAGCGTGGTGCTGGGACGTCCGTTGAGGCGGAAGGGCGGGCAGGGCGCCTCGCAGGGATTGGGCTCGCAGATCGATCCCATCGCCATCGGCTCGCCGCCCATCTCGAGGCAGCGTTCGGTCCAGAGGAACTCGCAAGTGCCGCCGCCCAAACAGCAGGCGCGGTCCGGCACCGGGCAGATCGGGATCTCGCACGAGGACCCGTCACCCTGGTAGTCGCCGTGGTGCTCGGCGCAAACCGCGGCGGTGAGCACTTCGCACGTTCCGTCCACGAAACAACAGCCGCCCGAAGCCGGCTGCATGCAGGGGTTGGGCTCGCACGCCGAACCCTCTCCGACGTAGTCCCACTGCAGGTCCGCGCAGGAGGCCTCCGTCTCGATCCGGCACAGTCCGTTCGGAGAGCAGCAGGCTCCCGGGAGCGTGCACGGATTGACCACACAGTCGGAGTCCAGGCCGAGGAACTCGCCACCGACGCTGGTGCAGTCGTAGGGAATCGAATAGGTGCAGGTGCCGTCGGGGAAGCAGCAGGCGCCGCGTGGACACGGGTTGGGATCGCACCCGACATGATCGCCCTGGTAGATGCCACCCACGTTCTCGCAGCTCTCCCGTCCCGTGATGTAGCACCGTCCCGATTCCGGGCAGCACCCGCCCAAGACGTTCGGCGGCGGGCACTCGAAGACTCCGTCCATCCCGAAGCCCAAAGTGGGGTAGAAGCCGATGGGGACGAGGTCGCCGATCACAGTGTCATCCACGAAGAAACCACCCTGTGTGGGGTGGGGGGTGGTGCGAAGCTCGGCCGGTCCGGCGTCTTCCGCGTAGCCGATGAAGGCGCAGATCTGGGTGACCCAGGTTTCTTGCGCCTGCGCCCAGGAAACGGCGATCCCCGTTCCGCTGTCGGGCCAGTCCTCTTCGGGAAGGTCGTAGTCACCGCACGACCGGTCGGCGGTGATGTGGATCCCGGGATCGTATTCGATGCCGAAGACGACCCCGGCCAGCCGCGGGAAGGAGCCTTCCGGAAACGCGGCCAGAATCGAGAACGCGACGGGTTCGGAGCCGTCGGCCCGGGCCACTGCGTCGATGCAGCGATCCGGCAGACCCGCTCCGCAGATCGGTTCGCCGCCGGGGTGGGGCGGCCGCATGCTGGTGCTGTACACCAAGGTGTTCTGCACGTGCACGACCAGGACACCGCCATCGTTCCACGAGGCGTGGCAACGAGTGACGGGAAGGGCTCCGAGACACAGGACCAATCCGAGAAGGCCAAGCGGCGACGATTGCATGGCGGCACCCCCGACGAGGAACGGAACGGCGGTGAAGGACGGGTCGGCGATGTGGGCGCAACGAGCGTGGGGTTCGGCTCGCGCGGCGCGCCCAGGATCTGCTGGGAGCTTAGCAGATTCGGCGTGTCGCGATCGTCACGGATCGGAGAGCGGCGCGATCGCCCTCAGTCCGCCGTCAACGTGGGTCCCGAGGGACGATGCAAGAAACCACGGTTCCCGCGCCGGGTTGGGAGCGGATCGAGAGGATTCCCCCGATCATGCGCGCGCGGTAGCGCATGATGGAGAGTCCCATCCCAGGGTCGGTCGGACGGACGGGAACCTCCATGCCGATTCCGTCGTCGACGACCTCGAGCGTGACCGCCGTTTGGTCACAGCGCAGCGCGATCGTCACCGTGCTCGCGCGGCTGTGTTTGATCGCGTTGGTCAGGCATTCCTGCGCGATGCGGTAGAGCTGCGAGGCCAAGGTGCTGTCCTGGATCCGTGCCGAATCGTCGACCCGGCAATGGCACTCGATGTTCGCAATGCCCTGGGCGCCGTGCGCCAGATTCTCCAGGGCCGCTCCCAGTCCGTTCGCCTCGATGTCGATGGGGGAGAGGAGGCGTGCGACGTCCCGGGTTTGCAGAACGGCCTGATTGATCAGCTCTACGATGCGCGCCGCTTCGGTCGTGGCGGGGTGATCGGTGGAGCGGAGCCTCGCTTCCAGCGCTTTGATCAGGAACGCGATCCCGACGAGCTGCTGACCCAGGCCGTCATGCAGATCCTGTCCGATGCGACGGCGCTCCCGGTCGCTGATGTCGAGGACTTCGCGTTCGAGCGTCCGCAGCTCCGTCACGTCCTCGGAGATCCCCAGGAGGTACTGCGGGTTCCCTTTCTCGTCGACGACCGGAATCTTCTTGGTGTGCAGGAGCCGGCGACCCTGATGCGCGGTGTGGATGGGCTCTTCGAACAGCTCGTGCATCCGCCCCGAGCGCAGGACCTCCCGATCCTTCGCAGTGAAGAAGTCGGCCTCTTCCTTGGTGAAGAAGTCGTAGTCGTTCCTTCCGATCAGATCCTCACGCGCGTACCCGAGAAGTTGCTCCCCCGCACGGTTGAAGAGGATGAAGCGCAGATCACGAGCATCCTTGACGAAGATCATGTCGGGGATGTTCTCGATCAGCGAGTCGAGAAAGCGGGTCCCTTCCTCGATCGAGGCGGGGAACTCGGCCGGGACCTTGTGCCTGCCTCCTTGCGGTTGTTCGCGGCGTTCCTGCATTTCGACCTACCTCCGACCGGAGACGGCACTCCCACCGAGAGACGGCGATGCGTTGGGCCTCGATCGGGCTGGAGCGGGGCACTCCACCCTGGTCCTTCCCTGGCAGTCTGTCATCGAGCGTGGATCCAGGACAACGGCGAAATCATCGCGTAGCGGCGTTGACGCAACTCGTGATCCATCCACGACGAAATGCAGAATGGTTGACGGCCACCGTCCGCGAGCCGGTGGCATCGATCGATCGGCTGCGGGACATCTGCGCCGGTGACTCGTTCCGAACCACCCAGAGCCACGTGCCGGTTCTTTGATACAGACGAAATTCGCCGGTCCCCCATCTTCTCGGCTTGCCGATCCCCCCGGGGCCACCCCATAATCTTCCCACTTCGCAAACGTGCCAGTGCGTTCGGGGTAGCTCGGCCGGGGGGCCCGTGGTGAGACCTTGTTCTGTGTCCCGCTGTAGGCACAAACGCTCGGCTGATTCCGCCTGCCCTGTGAAGTCCCCGAGTCGCTGGCCGGTGATGTTCCGAGATCCTTCCCCGGTCTCCTCCCAGAGACCGTTCATCTACCAACCAACCGAAAGAGAGAGCTGCGGTGCGGTCGACCGTCTGCGACGGCCCCGTCCCCCCGCCGCGTGAGGACTGCTGAGATGAGATCATCGTGGGTTGTGCTTCTGGGTATTGCTCTCGTTGCTTCCATCAGTTCGTTTGCCTGGTCCGCCCCCGGCCAGGCCGATGCCTACCATGTGACGTACGCGGGACCGAACGGAGAGGAGGTCACCGGTGATCGCTGTGGCGTGGTGCCGCCCTCCCTCGCCGAGCAGGAGAGGATGCTGCGCGAAGTCGACGATTGGGTGCAGCTCAACTGGGGCGGAGAGATCCTCCCGCTGACGGCGAGCATCCCGGTCGCCGTACACGTCGTGCGCAGCAATTCCGGATCTTGGGACGTGACCAACACGCAGATCAACGATCAGATCGCCGTGCTCAACGCGGCCTACGCGGGGACGAACTTCCAGTTCACGCTGGCCAGTGTCGACCGCACGAACAACAGCACCTGGTCGCAGCACACGCCGGGATCGTCCGCGGAAAGCGCGATGAAGAGCGCTCTCGCGATCAGTCCGGCAACGACGCTCAACCTCTATTCCTGCAACATCGGTGGGGGGCTGCTGGGCTACGCGACCTTCCCGTGGTCCTATCCCGAGACCAGCTACATGCATGGCGTGGTCTGCCTTTACTCGTCGCTGCCCGGTGGATCGGCAGCTCCCTACAACCTGGGAGACACCGCGACGCACGAGATCGGGCACTTCCTGGGTCTCTACCACACGTTCCAGGGAGGCTGTAACGGAAACGGCGACTACGTTTCGGACACTCCGGCCGAGGCGAGCCCCGCCTACGGCTGTCCGGCGGGACGCAACACCTGCTCGGGTCCGGGCAGCGACCCGATCTACAACTTCATGGACTACACGGACGACGCCTGCATGTTCGAGTTCACGTCGGGTCAATCCAGCCGGATGGATGCGCAGATGGCGGTCTACCGGCCGACGATGGTGAGCGGTGGCGGGTGCTCGCCTTCGGTCACCGCGAACTTCTCGGCAAACGTGACTTCGGGCACGGCGCCGCTGGCAGTGAGCTTCTCGGATCTTTCTACGGGCAGCCCGACCAGCTGGAGCTGGAGCTTCGGGGACGGCGGCAACTCCACGGCGCAGAATCCCAGCCACACCTACACGGTGGCGGGGAGCTACACCGTGACGCTGACCGCCTCCAACGCGTGCGGCCCGGACTCCGAAACGAAGACCGGGTACATCACGGTGTCGGGTTCCGGTGGCGGCGGCTGGACGACGATCACGTACGACTCGTTCGAATCCAACATGGGCAGCTACACTGACGGTGGCGCGGACATGTCCCGGTACACCGGTGGCACCTACGCGTGGGACGGCCGCGCGGCCGCCGACATCCAGGACAACAGCGGTACCGCGTCGTCGTTCTATCACACCGCGGGCTACAACGTGACCGGCTACAACACCCTGGAAGTGGAGTTCTACTTCTATGCGGTGAGCATGGAGAACGGGGAAGACTTCTGGGTCCAGTACTACAACGGATCTGCCTGGGTGACCGTGGCGGCGTACGTCGCCGGTTCCACCTTCAGCAACAACACGTTCTACGTCACGACCGTTTCGATTCCGCGGAGCAGCTACAACTTCCCGACCAATGCCAAGCTGCGGTTCATGTGCGACGCGAGCAACAACTCGGATGACGTCTACATCGACGCCATCACGTGGCGCGGTAGCGTGTTGGCGGTGCAGCCCGGCGGGGACTGTATCGCTCTGGCATGTGATGTTAGGCCGTGCGGCATCAAGATGTCGACG